>NZ_RZOJ01000004.1:0-56847 GCF_003998845.1 Mesorhizobium sp. M4A.F.Ca.ET.022.05.2.1
GCGTATGGGGTCCCCGGCTCCTGCGATCAAAGTGGAGAACTGGCTGCGTGGCGAGCCCCTCACGAACTTTCGGCCCGGCAAGGTCTACCTCGTTGAGTTTTGGGCGACTTGGTGCGGACCATGTGTCGACGCCATGCCCCATTTGATCGAACTGCAGGAGAAATATGAAGGCAGCGGATTTGAGGCGGTCGGAGTTGCCGCCTGCGAACAGGGTCCTACCGCAGACGAGGCGCGGACCAACGTGGATGCCTGGCTGACCGAGAAGTTCCCGAATCTGAATTATCGTATCGGGTTCGATTACATTGGCGAAATGAACAAGCTCTGGATGGATCCCAGCTCTTCGATTGGGATTCCCACCTCGTTCGTGGTCGACCGCGACGGCCACATCGCTTTTATCGGCCACCCGGCGGAACTCGATGACGTTTTGCCGAAAGTCCTTAACGGCAGCTGGCGCAGCAGCTATGAAGCGAAAGCCGCCGATGCAAAGCGCATCGCGCATAACCAACTTGCAGCGCGCGAAATGTCGCTTACCGGGCCGATATACGCCAAACTTGAGCCGGCGATGCAGGCCGAGAATTGGACGGCGGCGCTCTTGGCCATCGAAGAAGGCCTCGCCTTGATGCCAGACTCTTTTGATTTTCGGCAGATTCATGCGGATCTTCTGCTTCACAAGCTGCGCGACATCAAGACCGGCATGCCGGTCATGCGAGAATTGGTCGAGGACGCGATCGACAAAACGTCCGACGCGGTGTCGTGGATGGCCTTGGCCCTCAACCAACTCTTCGATCCCACGATGGACAATTCCCATCTTCCGCGCGCGGAGCGCTTTGCGATGGGCAACGAGCTCTCGGAACAGATACTGGCACTCAATCCCCCGAACGGCGATGGCCCGTTTAAATACCGCCGGTACCTCCCGGTAGCTCAGTATTATTACGAGAGCGGCAACAAAGATCGCGCAATCGAGTTGATCGAGGTGGCACTGAAATCGGTGGACCGGCTGGGGCCAATTCCGGACCACACCAAACAGTACTATCTTACCCCATTGCTCGAAGCACTGGCCAACTACACGGGTGAGCCTGCCTGTCACGCGGATCTTTGTGTGGCTCCGCAAAAGAAGGCACCCGAAACTCAAAACGCAGTCACTTCCTGAGCAAGAATCGCGAAGGGACTGACAATTGGAATTGAACACTGGCCAATCCGCCCATCGAAGCTCTCTTCGCAGCAAGTATGTCGATGCAGCAGGGCGGCGGCTTGCGGCAGGTTGGATTTCAATTGCGTTGACCACCGGTCGGATCGCGGCGCAGACGATGTGCGCCGCGAATTCGCGCCGCAGGTCTCGCACTCGTGGACATGTCGAGGTCGGCCACGGGGCACTCTTGGGGTTGGCCCGCCCAAGCCATTCGTCGGCCACGCAAGCGGACCCGGAGTGGGCATCGCAGGAAAAGGAAATCGTACCTCGAAGACGAAGACTGAAATGACGAACAACGAAATTCCTCCGGTTGGCCCTGCTGTCAACAATGACGAAGAAGCCCTTGCTTCCCCGTTCGTCAAATGCCTCCTGCGGCTCATTCGTACTCAGGATTCCTTCGGCTTATGGGAAGGCCATTCGGATGCCGAGCTGCTGGCCGAGTTCATCATCACCAAGCAACAGCAACGTGCGGTACCCTTTGGCGGCGATCCCGATCCTGACGCGCTGTGGAGGCTCGACATGTTTTACACCGCCGTAGCGCTTGCGATCGAGGAGCGCTCCGGCGTGTCGACGTCGCCAATAATTGGAATGAAGCCCCTGCGGGCTTCCAGCGGTTGGGCGTTCTGTCGAGACGTCCACCGGTTCGGCTTCGAGACTTTCCGCAAACTTGCTGAGGCCGGTACGAAACTGGTCGACGATGCGACTGCAGCCATTGAAGCCTAGCCCGAGATGGAGCGCATCAACAAAACCATTGTTCCAGAAAGGATCTATGTCAGACCTAGATAAGATGAGGAAGAAAGTCCGAAAGCTCCAGTTGCGTGCAGCTATTGCCAAGATGGCATTGCAGGACCTTGTCGAGGGTCTGCCGGGCAAGTGGGCCGACATACAGGAAGTCGCCGAGAAAACCCAAGCCGTTTATGCCGAGTTGGATGTTGCCAAGAGAGAACTCGCTTCAATGAAGAATTTAGGATGATGCGCACATTCACCACCCGTGACGGCTCCATTTGGATGCCGTCGTACCTGACCTCCATCGATAGCAAGACCTGCATCGGCTGCTGCCGTTGTTTCAAGGTCTGCTCGCGCGATGTGATGCATCTTCACGGCGTTGATGATGCGGGTGAAATCCTCGGCCCCTGCGATGACGAGGACGACGATTTCGACGGCAAGCTCAATCGCATGATCATGGTTGTCGAAGATGCCGGCCGCTGCATAGGCTGCGGAGCCTGCGGCCGCGTCTGCCCCAAGAACTGCCAGACGCATGTTGCGGCCGACCAGCTCGCAACATGATCTGGCGAAAACCAGGAGAACGGCGTTGCACTTCATCTTTTTGTCGGCTCGTGGGGCTGGTCCTGTGCAGCAATGCGTCGATGGTTTACTTCGCTTTGGATTCTCCGTGTGGCAGTCGTCACGACGCTGGCCTGTTCGCTGCTGCTTCAGGCCGGCTACTTCGGCCGCGTGCTCTTTCTGAGCTGGTCATGCGGCTTGGCGCAAAGCAAGCTTCTTGTGCTCGCGCAGGTCATCCATGTTGATGTAGCGGTTGGCCTCCATCCAGTTTTCGTTGGTTTCGACGGCCAGCGCCCTGACCAGGCGCAGGCAGCTTTCGGCGTTCGGGAAGATGCGCACGACATAGGTGCGCCGGCGGATTTCCTCGTTGAGGCGTTCCAGCATGTTGGTGGACTTCAGGTGCTTGTGGTGCTGGCGCGGCAGGCAAAAGAAGGTCAGCGTGCATTCGATGGTCTCCTCTCCCCAGCTCGTCAGTCGCGGATAGCGGCCCGACCATTTGGCAAGCCATGCGGCGAGATCGGCCTTGGCCTCGGCGAGATCGCGCGGTCGTAGAGCCAGCGCAACTCCTGCAGGCAATCATCGCCACGATTTCTCGGCAGGTGATCGAGCGCGTTCCTGAGGCACGTAGCAGCGCTGCCAGGCGGGCTTCGGGGATCACCCCGCCGATCGCCGCCACCAGGCTGGCATGATCGTCGGACACGACCAGTTCGACGCCCCTGAGCCCGCGCGCCTTCAGCGCGACGAGGAAATCCCTCCAGGCCGAGCGGCTTTCGCGATTAGCCATCTCGACGGCCAAGATCTGGCGCCGGCCGTCCCAATCGATGCCGACAGCGATCAGCACCGCCTGGCTCATGACGACGCCGCCCGACGCGATCGCGCCAGATGCCCGATACGCTCGTCACAACCGGTGGCGTGCAGTCCAACCATACGCGCATGGTCGCTGCGGTCGCCGCCAAGACCGGCATGAGATGCCTCCTGGTCCAGGAGAGCTGGGTCCCACATGGACATCCGCGCCTGGTTCAGCCCTAGCGGTGAAGGCATGGCAGCAAGCTCAGCGCCGCTAAACAACACATCGCCAAGGCATGCGAACATTGCATGCTCTCTCGCTCGAACACGCCGCGGCGGGGGCGCTCGTCTCCACGTAGAAGGACCAGATTTGCCATCGAGCCTTCTCCTGTTCACGGCAAATTTCACCCTAAATGCACCGCCGCCTCGGAGATTGGCCCCAGCAGATGTCCGTAGGCAATCATTCTCTGACGTTGCCGAGCGGCGGAACTGGGCGCCATATTCCTTTACCATCAGACGGACCCGGTTCTCGACGTCGCGGCTGATAGCGACAAGGCAGGTGCCAGCGGGAGGATGGCGTTCCAGCGGCCCGCCCCAGTTCGAAATACGACTAACCGTCACGGAAGACTTAACTTGGCAGTTCGGCCACCGTCTACGACAAAAATCTGGCCGGTGACGAATGCAGCTTCGTCGGAGGCAATCCATGCGACCATGGCGGCAACTTCCTCAACGCGGCCTGTTCGGCCCAACGGATGAATGGTACCAAGCCGTTCCAGTGCCTTCTCGGGCAAAGCGGCGACGAAATCGACATTGAGATCCGTATCGATCCAACCAGGCGCTACGCCATTGCAGCGCACCCCGTCTTGCCCGCCGTCCACCGCTACGGCGCGTGTAAGGCCATGCAGCCCAGCCTTCGAGGCACAATATGCCGCGTGCCCTGGGTTAGAGGCCAATCCCTCTATCGAGCCAACATTGACGATTGAGCCACGGCTTCTGCGAAGATGAGGCATGGCGCGACGGATCAGCAGGAAAGGAGCATCAAGATTCAGCGCCATTGTGCGTCGCCACTCGTCAAGCCCGGTATCATCTACCCTTGCTTCAACCATGCACCCAGCGTTGTTGACCAGGATATCGAGGCGGCCAGCCTGTCGAACGACATGGTCAATTACCATGTTCGGAACGCCGGGGTCGCAAAGGTCCGCGACTATCCCTTCTCTATGACCGGTCGCCTCGAGCTGAACCGCAAATACTCTGGCCCCGTCGCTGGCAAGTCTGTCGGCGATTGCCGCCCCAATGCCGCGGCTAGCCCCGGTCACTAAGGCGACCTTCCCCATAAAACGCTTCATTCGGCTGCCCTTTCGCCATTCACCGTTACAAGCATGCCGACGCGAGACGCACGCGCAGGCCGGTTTAATCCGGACACCTTCTCCCGCGTGGTCAAGGCCTACTCCACCCCGTCGGCGATGCGACCATTAAGCGGCCGCAAGATGAATAGGCGTCTCTGACTCCGAAGGCCCAACCTGATGGCCGTGCGCGACGCACGAGCCCGGTCCGGCGCCGCGATTCGTTGCTCTTAGTCGATTTGAACTGAAATGCGAGCATCTGCGCTGACGCTTCTTTCTTCGTTAGGTGCCCGGGCTTTGTCCCATACCACCATGATTTCATGGGTTTCAAAGGCATCCTCAGAACATGTTTAGTAACACCCTGTATATTGATGCCAATTCAGCTGCGATGGACCCATATGCCTGAACGAATTGGCCCGTAAGCCCTTCTTGCTATCAAACCCTTTTATGCTTTCTCCTCGGCCCGCCCTGCGATCGTGCCTTCAGGACATTGCTTTGCGGAGCCGCACAGAGGGCGCCGTAATAAACCTCCTCACCCTTGTAGTTGGCTAAGGCCTGCAGCAAGTTCGGTAGAAGGTGTTGTTTCAGCTCGTCCAGCATAGGGTCCGCACTGTCCAGCGATTTCAGTGCGAACTCGATTAGCTCAATCGCACGATCTTGGTTGCCGCTCTCGTGATAGTATCGAGCCACCGCCGGATAAGTCCGGAACTTGTGGCCGTCGCCTTGGAGTGGATTGCGTGCCAGGATATGCTCGGCCAACTCTTTGCCGAGCGCGAAGCGCTCATGAGACGGAAAGTGCGAGTGGTCGTGCGCCGGACCGAAAAGTTGGTCTAATGTTGCCAGCAGCCAATGCTCGGAGTTCCTTTCGATCGCGTCGCGAGCCAATTGGCGTATGACAGGCAACCCGGCCGGCATGTCTTGCATTCTGTGAAGCAATACATGCGCCTGAGCCAAGCGGAAGTTGATGTCGTCGGGCATCAAGGCGCTGCCCTCTTCGACTGCTGAGAGTGCCGTCTCCCAGTCCTCTTTTCTCACTGCGGCCCAAAATCTCCTATTAATTGACTTGGTCAACGCTTGTTCGCGCTCGGCGATCCGCTTCGAGTCGACTTTCGATGCGTCGCTGGTGCGCCAGCGGCCGTTGAGCACTCTCGCCAAGACCTCGTTAAGTCGAGTAGCGTGACCGATATAGGCGATACGACCGTCTGCATCGATTACAAACAAGATCGGAAATTCGCCAGAAAAGCTTGCTTCCATCCAACGCTTTTTCATTTGGCCCGTATGGTCGAACGCGATCGGAAAATTCAGGTTCGAGCACTTTTCGGTCAACCACGCGTCCAGCTTGACCCGCGCCTCAACCGTCGATAGCGCGCCTTCATGAGCCGCGACCACGATGACCTCGAGCCCACTGTGCTTGAACCTTTCCTGCATCTGCATCAGATGGTGCATCGCCGCCGCACATGGTTCACTCCCAGTTGCCCAAAATTCGACGACGTATACTTTGCCGGGCTGGAAATGTGCGATGGGCTCGCCGCGCACCCAAGTCTCCACATTGATCGAAGGAGCCGGCGACCCCATCTGCAAAACCATATTGCTCTCCAACGCCATCCCAAAGCTGCGCGGCTTTATGGCAAGCTGTTCCCTGAGAGACGGTGCACCGAGTCGACTGAAAGGAGGCCTCTATCGTCAGGCGGGCTTCGATGCAGTCAGCCGTCAATCAGTTTTGCCGCATTTCAACCAGCAAAGGCCGTGCCAGCGCGCTGAACGCCCGCTGACGGCATTAATTTACCTTTGAAAACATCCATGTGTAATGATGCGGACATTTTTGTCAGGTGTTTGTTTCGAATCCGCCATTTTGTCAGTTGCTGTCGGTCTGGGCGTTTAGAGTCCTCGCGCCAGACTGCGATGGGGCAGCAGCACCTGAATACAGACCTGCCACTGAGAATTTCCTCCATCTGAGACTAGAGTCAGGGTCCTTGATTACGGACTGATGAAGACAAAGCGATTTACGGAAGAGCAGATCATCGCGGTTATGCGCGAGCATGAAGAGGGTGCGAAGGCTGGCGATCTTGCCCGCAAGCACGGGATCTCCGAGGCGACGCTGTATAGCTGGAAGGCCAAGTATGGCGGGATGGACGTCTCCGACGCCAAGCGCCTGAGGCCTTGGAAGACGAGAACGCCAAGCTAAAGAAGCTGCTCGCCGACGCTCGAAGCCTCGGCAGTGCGCGAGCTTCTGTCGAAAAAAGTTAGGACCCGCCGCCAAGCGCGAATCCGTAGCGCATCTGCAGGCCGTCATGGGCCTATCGGAGCGTCGGGCCTGTCCTTCGTCGGCGCCGATCGCAAGATGATTGATACCAGTCTGGCCGACCGCCAGAGACACAGCTGCGTGGTCGGCTGCGCGACCTCACGCACGAGCGTCGACGCTTCGGTTACCTGCCCGTCGTCCACGGTGGCGGCAATCTGTTCTTCCAACTCGCAAACGCCCGCTACGAGAAGGGCGCAATGATTGTTACCTCAAATCGCGGCTTCGCCGAATGGGGCGAGGTCTTCGGCGACCCTCGTCGCAACCGCACTTCTCGATCGCCTGCTTCACCATGCGGTCGTCGTCCAGATCGAAGGATCGAGTTATCGGCTCCGCCAGCACGCCGAGCTCATGCCAGAACACTTGCGATCAAAAGCCTCCATCACATTGCCGACATTAAATTCACCATCGCGACCGCGCGGCCGGCCACCGAAAAATGGACACCCCCACCGGGACAGCCTGAGCGGCGAAACTGGGGAATTTTACTTCGGCACTTTTGGGGACGAGTGGCATTGACAGGTGACGCGCAGGGGATTGCACAGATTGTGCGCACACGTTGGTTCAAGGCAGTTCATCTGAAGTCCGCTACTGGCCAGAGGCCGCGCACGCTCACCGCGGCGCGCAACACTGTCAGGGCGGCACTGCCAACGAGCAGGTCATCCGACGCATGTTGCGTTCCCTGGGGCTAAGCAACCCTATCTCTCTCTTGGAAGGTGCCTTGGGTTTTCTTGAGGTACGGTGCGTAAAAACCCGATACGAGCAGAGGATGATCGCGAGGCAATGTGGAGAAGCCTCCGGCTGAGCCTCGGCAATTTCTAGACGAACAAAGACATACCGATACCCCAATGCACTCGAATTCCGATGTAGCGTAGTTCCACGTCACTTCGGCGCCAGAAGAGATATGCTGAATGGCGACGAAGTCGTAGGCCCCGAAGCGATTGGGCACAATCGCTAAGTTTGGATCACAACAATGATTCACAATGACAGCCGGCTTATGAAAGAGAGCATGGACATTCCAGTCCAGTTGAAAGGAGTTTGTCGTTCGAACCGTTTCCATACGGTCAATTAGCCCGATGACGACAATTTCCCCCGGCAGGAAGTCGCGAGCAGCGAATACCCCGCGCCCCCTTTCTCCTCCCGTGCTGAGGATTTTTACGTTGCGGGCATTGAGCTGCTTTGCGCACGCGACGTCATCCGTCAAAATAGACAGATCTTGGTTTATGTGAGTATCAGACATACTGTTTCTTTCGCCTGCTCGATTGAGGGATGAGTACTTTTCGCCAGAGGTCGCTTGGAATTTCGCTGTTTTCGGAACGTCCTCCTAAAATCCCGATGGTTCCAAGTAATTTACGAAGTTGGGGGCTTGTCCATGTTTTGCGCCTTAGGTCCCAGTCAGCGGCGCCTACTGTCTCTCCCAGGAAACACTCAAAAATCGTGCCGATTCACCCGCCCGGCAGCCGAGGATTTTGATTTCTCTCGGCTATTTGACTGAGGCTAACGAAGAGATTGCCTATCACGCGTGTGTAGCGAATCCGACAGACCAGCAGGCGAAGTGGTGACAACGCGTCTGCAAGCGAGCAGTTTATCCTGCTGCGGATGGTGCGCGTGACACGCCAGCCGGGGGTCCAGGTCTCGAAAGCGTTAGCATACCGCAGGAAGTGGCTGCAAAACCCCTGTTGCCGCCAGATGCCGCGCACATTGAGTTTCAAAGGCGCGGTCAAGGGACTAATGCGTGACAATACTGTCCCACCTATGGCGTTTTCTGAGTTCGACTGGGCCGCTTCGACCCCGCAGTGTATTGTCACGCGAGTAGGCGGCGGCCCGCTCTCTCATGCTTTGGCCAAATGAGCATAACTTGCTGCGAAACGCCCGAGTTTGTGTTCGCCGCAAGTCACCGGCCGGTAGCGCAGAGGGTTGCTGTCAGTGACACATGAGGCCAATGGCTCAATGATCGCATCGAAATCAGCATCGATAAAGAAGGGGATTGAGTATCGCTCACGCCCTGAGCTATTCACTACGCGATGTAGGTTGGCCAGATAGACACCGTTGGTGAGCCGCTGAAGCAGGTCCCCGACGTTGATTATGAAAGTACCGTGGATCGGCGTGCCTTGTACCCAATCGCCGTCTCGGTTCATGACCTGAAGACCGCCGACGTCGTCCTGTGCAAGGATGGTCAAATTGCCGTAGTCGGTGTGGGCGCCGATTCCGATCATGTCTTCGCTGATATAACCACTCTGCGGCGGGTAGTGAAGCAGCCGCTGAATGCTGATCGGGTTCCGCATGAGGTCCTCGAAATAGCTTTCCGCCAGGTCCAGACTGAGCGCAATTCCCTGCAAAAGTTTTTTCGATAGGCCCACCATCTCTTGATGGTATCTGTATGTCAGCTCCCGAAACTCGGGCCAACCTGAGGGCCACTGGTTAGGACCAAAAAAGGGACCTTCTAAGGTCGAACGTTCAGGTCCGAAGTCGAAGCACTCCTTGAGGTCTTTGGTCTTGCCCGGATCGGTGTTCTCGCCGAACAGCTCAATGTAACCGCGAAAGGCCGAATCGGAATTGCCAATATGCAGTGACGACTTCTGCGACAATGGCAAATTAAAAAACCTGCGGCTCACATCAAACACCGATTGTATGAAATCCTGCGGGACTCCGTGGTTCTTCACATACATGAATCCAGTATTGGAAAGCGCCCACCGTATCTCCCTGGCCACCACCTGTTTGTTCGTACCGTTGAGGAGCGGTCCGATGTCGACCACCGGTATTTTGTCAAAGCTTTCGCGTTTT
This sequence comes from Mesorhizobium sp. M4A.F.Ca.ET.022.05.2.1, assembly GCF_003998845.1. Taxonomy (NCBI): domain Bacteria; kingdom Pseudomonadati; phylum Pseudomonadota; class Alphaproteobacteria; order Hyphomicrobiales; family Phyllobacteriaceae; genus Mesorhizobium; species Mesorhizobium sp. M4A.F.Ca.ET.022.05.2.1. The sequence continues at coordinate 9,683 of NZ_RZOJ01000004.1, forward strand.
GCGCGCAGCTTATCGTCTAGTCTGGCTACTAAACCTTTGGACATTAGTACACCTTTGTTTTGCCGATTGAAGCCGACGCATAGCTGCCGGCCATTTGGATTTATCGTGACGCGAAGTAGTACTGAAACGCGCCACCGTGCTGGAAATACCCCTACTCGTCTTTAGGTCATCCACAACAGGGTTTCGCTCCCGAGGCAGAGCATGATCACAACCCCTGTCGCTCTGCCGCGCTGACCTTCTCGGGCACTTGAAAGACCCAATAGTCCGCACGCTCCTCGGCCACGTATCTGCCGTTGCTTAGACACTGCGCCAGTAAAAGAACGCCCTCATCCTGCAGACGCCGCGCTTCGTCCTCGAAGAATGCGGCCTCGGCGTAGCTCTTGCGGATGCTTGTGATGATGAATCCTTTCGGGCGCGTGACGCGAGCCAGCTCGCGCAGCCCGTCTGGTCTAACGTGCCCAAGTGTAAAGACACCGCAGCAAACCGTGATATCATAGCCCGCGTCGGCGTACTCAGAGAGTACTCCGTTAAGGTCGACACAGTCTTGGACATGACGGTAGACTCGGGTTTGCCGCGCCTTTTCGGCCATCTCTTTGGAAAGATCGAACCCATCGATCAGCCCGAAGCCGAGGCGTTCCAGTTGCACGCCGACAAGGCCTGTTCCGCAGCCAGCATCCAGGATTGTGATGGCAGTTCGCTCGCTGCTCAAATAGGCTGCCTGCACGGTGCCCGCTAGTTCCGCCACGATCATCGGGCCGTAGTACCCCTCGGAGCCAACATCCACATCGTAGGCCCCAGCCCATCCCCGATAGAATTGGGTTAGGCGATCGGCGTCGCCCTCGAGTACGAGGGCGTCCCTGATGCGCTGTCGTGCGACTTGTTCCAGTGTCGTCTGCTGATCGACGGTATTCATGGCAACTCCTCTGATAGGCATAATCGGAAGCGGCTATTCGGCTCCTGATGCCAACTCTCAAATGTGAGAATCAAAGCTCGTGCCAATTGGCCAAAAGCCCGAAGAAAAGCAATTTTGATGAATTCTGCTATCAGGCTGAGGCACAACAACACAACATTGCTCCAACGAAGCCTGTCCGCAAACAACAAAGCCGACAAAGTGTCGGGTTGTGAACTTGCGACCCAGCGTACAGCACTGCCCGCGAACTCATGAAAATCCCGCGCGCCTCCTACGTTGTCAGCTCTATCAATTCCAGTGGCCTGCTATGTGGTGGGTCCGGAATGAGCTGGTACGGGTTGATCAGCCCGGTGCTCGATTGCCATTGGCAATGCAGATGCGGTCGAAGATTTGCGGCCGAAGGAGGCGTCCGCTGGGACTATCGCCGTTTTGGGGCAGGTCAGGATTGCCCTGGCGCTGGAGTCAGTGATGAGGCGCTAAGCTGGGCTTTGGATGGTGTCCTCTCGGACAGCCCAGGACGTCATCCAGCGGCAGACGACGATGGCTTCTTCGGTCGACGTCAGGCACGGTGCTCTTCGACGCCTCGGCTCCCATCGGAGCATCGGCCCGATCGCGTTGAGCGCGAAAGCCAGGCTGCCGAGGTGCTTGCCAATTGATGGCACGTGGGTTTTGCGGGGCTCGTAAGGGGGCGTCACCGAGTATGGGTCAGCCGCGACAGGTACTGGGGTTGGCGCCGAAGGCTTCGCGGAAGCACTTCGAAAAATGTGAGGCCGACACGAAACCACAGGCGACCGCGATCTCAATAATCGGCAACTCTGTTTGTGCAATGAGACGCTTCGCGCGGCTAAGTCTCAAATGCAGGTAAAAGCGCATGGGAGACAACGAAACCGATCGCTGGAAGAGCCGTTCAATCTGACGCTGTGAGCGGCCGACACATCTTGCGATGTCGCGTAAGGGCAGCGGGTCCTCAATATGCTCCTCCATAATGCGAATCACTTCGGCGACCGGCTTGCAGATGCCGGCTTCGCCGCCATTCATGGTCCATTGTCTATCAGAGGCAGGGCGCCAATACCCGGCAGTCGTATGTCGGCAGACGGTCAACGCAATGTCTCTGCCGAGGCGTTCGCTGATCAGCTCCATAACGAGGTCGAACGACGCAAATTCTCCTGCGCAAGTGAGGAGGTGACTATCACGAACGAATAGCCGGTCAGTGACCTGAAGCCGGCCAAATTTTTCAGAGAAAGCGGCTCTCTTGTCCCAATGGATTGTGCACGCGGTGCCGTCCAGCAACCCGCTGTCCGCCAACAGCCATGTCGCCGTACCCAACGCTGTGATTGGAACACCATGCCGCTTGCAAAGCCGAAGAATCTTGCTGAGAGCAGCAGACGTCTGCCTTTCGACCCGTTCGCCTGCACAGACAATGACCATGTTCGTACCTTTGCCAGCCGGAACGCATTCGCCGGTGCTAGCGAAGTCGCTGCCGACCGACAGGACGAACCCGCTGGCGCATTCAACCGGCTGGCCATCCAGGCTTGCAATCGTCCACTCGAAGAATGATCGACCGGACACAGAATTCGCGATGCGAAGGGGATCTACAAATGACGAAAGGCTGAGTAGCGAAAATCCGGGAAGTGCCAGGATAACCAGTCGGTATACGTCCTGCGTGTCGATCACCTGCCGGCTGGGGTTCCATCCCACGATCCGCGAATGATCTCCTGTTGAAAATGGCGCATTCATAAGGTCATACATCCTGGTTGATGGTGATCAACATCGAGCGGCCGCAAACGACACCGGCGCCTTCAGGGTTGGCACCGCAGCCATTCAACTACGGGTGTTATGCTTGCGCTTCATGAAGTCCTTGGCGGTCTCGACAGCCACCGCCGCGTCGCGGCAATAGGCATCGGCGCCGACGGCCTTGCCGAATTCCTCGTTCAGCGGCGCACCGCCGACCAGCACGACATAGTCGTCGCGAATGCCCTTTTCCTTCATCGTGTCGATGACGACCTTCATGTAGGGCATGGTGGTGGTCAGCAGCGCCGACATGCCGACAATATCAGGTTTATGCTCTTCAATCGCCGCCATATACTTCTCGACCGCATTGTTGATGCCGAGGTCGATGACGTCGAAGCCGGCGCCTTCCATCATCATGCCGACGAGGTTCTTGCCAATGTCGTGGATGTCGCCCTTGACGGTGCCGATCACCATCTTGCCCTGCTTTGGCGCGCCGGTGGCGATAAGCAGCGGGCGCAGGATGAACATGCCGGCCTTCATCGCATTGGCCGACAGCAGCACTTCCGGAACAAACAGGATACCGTCGCGAAAATCCTCGCCGACGATGCGCATGCCTTCGACCAGCGCCTCGGTGAGCACCTTGTAGGGCGCCCATCCGCGCTCCAGCAGGATGGCCGTGCCTTCCTCAATTTCTTCCTTCAGCCCGTCATAAAGGTCGTCGTGCATCTGCTGCACGAGTTCCTCGTCGGACAGCTCGGAAAGGATGATCTCTTCGTCAGCCATGTTGGTTCACCTGATGCTCAATTCAAAGGAGGTCGGCGCCCCATCTCGATGGGGCACCGATCAGGCTTCCGGTTCGAAGCCTTGGGAGTTGATTTTCAGGCTGCCAGCCACTATTCCCGCAGGTGAATCTGGGAACCGGAAGACTGGCCTGTGCGGCGCCGGATTGCGGGAATATCAGTGTCCATCATCGCGTCACCCTCAGCGGAATGACCCGCATCCCGCGTCAAACATCAGTGGCCCGGCCGTCCAATAGGGGCGGACCCTAGCTTAATCTCGCGCTGATGATAGGCGCCGGCAATTGTCCTGAGAATGCGCAAAAGCTTTCGCTTGTCTTAAATCCAGTTTATATCCAGAGGCGGATAGGGTGAGGGGCAATTCAGGTCACGGGCGGAGTTCTTCAGACTGGACGAGAAACCAGTCAACCAAAATCTTGCATCTCTTGTTCTTGCTGGCATCCTCGCTGGCCAACAGAAAGAAGGCCCTGTCGGTCTGGATTTGGGTTGGCAATGGCTTGACCAGGAGGCGGTTGTCGAGCAACTGCTGGGCGGTAAGGGACCACCCCAATGCTATTCCTTCACCAGCCAGAGCCGCTTGAAGCGTTAGCTGGTAGTCATTGAACACGATATTGGGCTTGATGTCGCTGGCATCGCCGCCTGCCAACTCGACCCATTCGGGCCAATCCAGGCGCTTGCGAAAAGCATCGGACGAATGAATCAGTTGATGGTGGATCAGATCTTCGACGGCTTGGGGAGCGGGGTGCGACAGAAGATATGCCGGTGAGCAGACGGGAAAGATGATCTCGTCGCAAACGAACCAGCTGTTGGCCCTTTCAAAATTCCGGGGCCGCACCCAAACCGTCACGTCGATCTCATGATCTGGCTCGACATCGCGGTCGGTGGCGACCACCTTGATCCTGACGTCCGGATGCTCTTCCTGGAAATGATAGAGTTGAGGCGCGAGCCAATGTGCCGCCAGAGATGTCGAAGCTGCGAAAGTTATGTACTTCGTTCCGCGATCAGTGATGGTCTCAAGCCGCTGTTCCAGACGGCGGAAGCTGTTGCGCACCTCATCGTAGAGCTGCCTGCCGGGCTCGGTCAGCTGCACTCCCCGATTGTCTCGGACAAAGAGTGCCGTCCCGCAATGCTTTTCGAACATTTTGATCGAATGCGAGATACTTGGCTGCGTCACGTTGAGTTCGCTGGCCGCGTTCTTGAAACTCAGCGTTCGGGCCGCCGCTTCGAAGACGAAAAGCGAATGCGTCGATGGGACAAGATTGCGAAGCTTGGACATGAAGCAGGTCTATATCAGACCGCATATTTTCCGTCTACGAGACGAACGACACATCGTTTATTCGAAACAGGAACAAGCCAGAGCGAGCGGTGCACTACCCACCGGCCGCCTTCACCGAGCGAGTTGGCAGTGAACTCTTTGAATCAAACAAAGACAAGAGAGCGTATTGTCGTCCAAGCACCGCATCCGGAGCCAACAGTCTCAGGGTGGTACCGCACGTCGGGACCGGAGCTACCCTTAGTGCCGCAGCAAGGCGATGTCACATGCGATTGCCTGGTCATTGGCGGCGGCTGGATGGGGCTTCACGCGGCCCGCCGATTTGCCGAACTCAACCCCCAGTCTTCGGTAATCCTCGTCGACGCCGGACGTATCGGGGACAATGCATCGGGGCGGTGCATGGGCTTCGTCATCGATCTCGCGCACAATCCCCGAAAACGCGACTTCGTTGAAGACATTAGGGGAAACAAGGAAGAGCTGTACGTCAACCTTGAGGGCATCGCCTACATTCGAACCGCCGTCGAGGAGCATGGGGTAGACTGTGATTGGGACCCGCAGGGGAAATACCACAGCGCGGCCACGTCTCACGGCGTTGCCGATCTACACCGCTTTTCGGAGGCGCTCGATAAGCTTGGACAGAAGTACAGCTGGGTTGAAGCCCCTGAAATTCAGTCGATCACCGGCAGTAAGCACTACGTCAAAGCTTTGCATCACCCTGGCACGATTCTGGTCCAGCCTGCGAAGTATCTCAAGAACGCCGTAAACAGCCTCCCCGAGAACGTTACCATCCATGAAAACACCGCCATTGTGGCGGTCCAGTTCGGTGCGCCGAAGCACATCTGCGAGACGCCTGCTGGAACAATCAGGGCTTCGAAGGTCATCATCTGCGCATCGGGTTATCTGACGAGATTTGGCTTCTTCGAAAACCGAGCCATACCACTCTACACGTTCGCGAGCATGACCAGACAGCTCACTGAGAGCGAGCTTTCCAACGTGGGCAACAAGCGAACATATGGGCTTATTCCGGCCGATAGCTTTGGGACGACGGTGCGACGTACTATAGACAACCGTCTTTTCCTTAGAAACGTTTACTCGTATGCGACTAATTTCAAAACAACCAAACAAGATGTCCTTAGGGCGCGGACCCAGCAGCAGGTAGCATTTGACCGCCGATGGCCCGGGCTTTCGTCAATCGGCTTTGAGGCCAGCTGGGGTGGTCTGCTTACGCTCGCGCAAAATGGCGGCATGGTCTTCGGCGAGTTGGCGCACGACGTCTATGGTGCCGCCTTCTGTAATGGAACCGGCGTCGCTCGAGGGGCTGCCTTTGGCAAGGCTGTCGCCGAACTGGCCACGGGGCAATCTTCGGCTGTGATCGATATCCTGAAGACGCGGGCCGCTCCGAGCAGGACTTATCCGAGACTTGTCACATCAATGGGCGTCCGGTTCGTGACCGCTCTTCGTTTCAGGCAGGCAGGCGCGGAAGTCTAGCAATAAGAGGAACGGCAATGGCGGACCTGAAGGGCATCAATCTTGCAATGCAGACACCGTTCGAACCTACCGGTGCGATCGATTACGGCCTCTTCGAAGAGTTGATCGAAAAATACGTATCGGCGGGAGTTCACGGCTTGGTTCTTGGGGCAGGTACAGGCCAGCACCCTTACCTGACCGAGTCCGAATGCAATCGGCTCTACGAGCTCGGGGCGAAGCGCATCGCAGGACGCTGCAACGTTGTCTGCCAGACCTCGGCCCTGAATATGGACGAAGTCATACGGCGGTCACAGCAAGCTGAATCGGTCGGCGCGGACGCGCTGATGATTTTGCCGCCGTATCTCGAAGGTCCGTCAGACGAGGATGGAATTTTCAATTTCTACAGGGAAATCGACGCGGCGGTTGGCGTGGATATTGTGGGCTACAACATCCCGCAGGCTACCGGGATCGCGGTTTCGCCACGCCTTTTTGATCGACTGAGCGGTCTCAAGCATTTCAATTACATCAAAGATAGTGCCGGCGACTTCACCGTGCATCAGGAGTATCTGCAGACGGGAGGCAAGGTGCTAAATGGTTGCGATACAACAACCCTCTATGCGCTGATGGCAGGCGCGCGCGGTGTTATCTGGGGCGCAGCAAACTACATGCCTCTTGAGGCTGTCGAATTGTACAACCTTGTGGCAGCGAAGGATTTGGAGAGGGCTCTGGCACTTTGGCAGCGGATGCTGCCCTCGTTGCTTTTTATCTGGCGGGCACCATATACGCCTTCTGTTCTGAGAGCCGCGCAACTGCGCGGCCTCGGAACCGGGAATGTCCGCAAGCCATTGGCAAAACTCTCGGCGGACCAGGACATGGCGCTTCGCGCCGCACTTGCCCCGCTGTTTGAGGTCGCCTCCTAGCCGTCAGGATATCCAGGGGAGTCCCTATGCGAATTGTCCTGGTTGGTTCGACTGGGATTGTCGGGTCGGCCGTAGCGGCCGAACTTGGCAAGCGGCACAACATTATAGGAGTCGGGCGAACTAGCGGCTTATTCAACGTCGACATCGCCGAGCCGAACTCTATCGACCAATTATTCGACAAGATCGGTGCATTTGACGCGTTGATCTGCACAGCAGGGGCCGTGCACTACGCCCCGCTGAACCAATTCACGAATGAACAGTTCGAAATCGGGCTGCGCAGTAAGTTGATGGGGCAGGTCAATCTCGTAGCGAAGGGTCTCAAGCGTATCCGCGACCACGGATCATTTACCTTGACCTCGGGTCTAACCAACGAAGATCCCATCCGGCAGGGAAGCTCGTCCGCCCTGGTCAATGGCGCGTTAGACGGTTTTGTACGCAGCGCGGCAATCGAGCTTGGGCGGGGGCTGCGGATCAATCTGGTCAGTCCGACTCTCGTACAGGAGTCGGTTCAGCTCTACGGCGACTTCTTTCCTGGCACCGCGGCGGTGCCGGCGAGCGAGGTGGCGCTCGGCTACGTCAAGAGCGCAGAGGGCAGTCAAACGGGTCGAGTTTATCGCATGGGTTGGGTCAGAGACGCCTAATCTGACCAACAATGAACGTCGCGCTAACGGAGGACAAGCATGCCCAGGCAACTCTGCATCGGAGGTAGGTGGGAACTCGGTGGTAGAGCGGCCCAATTTCGATGTGACAAACCCTGCGCATCGTTCTGCGGAGGGGGCATCAACTTGTGGATGTCGCTCCATGAATAGGCAGCGGGTGGTCGGCTTAGAAAATGCCCATCAAGGCGCACTATCGTCGTTGCAGGCGACAGGTGAATGTGACGCAGGGCGCCACTTCACCCCCGTGCCAGAAGGCCATATCCGCATCAGCCTCTGCCAGCCCGAACCTATGCTGCAAGAAGCAGCGCTCCGGCTGCGCCGTTTCGCTTCCAGCTACCGCCGCGAGGCCGCATGACCGCCAAAGCCATTCCCGCCAAAGCAAGAGCGGTCATCATCGGTGGCGGCGTTTCCGGCTGCTCCGTCGCCTATCACCTGGCCAAACTCGGCTGGACCGACATCGTGCTTCTGGAGCGCAAGCAGCTGACGTCAGGCACGACATGGCATGCCGCCGGCCTGATCGGCCAGTTGCGCGGCTCGCAGAACATGACCCGGCTGGCGAAATATTCCGCCGACCTCTACGTCAAGCTGGAAGCCGAGACCGAGGTCGGCACCGGCATGCGCCAGGTCGGTTCGATCACCGTGGCGCTGACCGAGGAGCGCAAGCACGAGATCTACAGGCAAGCATCGCTGGCGCGTGCCTTCGATGTCGATGTCCGCGAGATTTCTCCCAATGAAGTCAAGCAGATGTATCCGCATCTGAATGTCTCGGACGTCGTCGGCGCCGTGCATCTGCCGCTCGACGGCCAGTGCGACCCCGCAAACATCGCCATGGCGCTGGCCAAGGGCGCGCGCCAGCGCGGCGCCACCATCGTCGAGAACGTAAAGGTCACCAAGGTCCATACCAGGGCCGGCCGCGTCACCGGCGTGTCCTGGGCGCAAGGCGAAGAGCAAGGCACGATCGAGGCCGACATCGTCGTCAATTGCGCCGGCATGTGGGCGCGCGAACTGGGAGCGCAGAACGGCGTCACCATCCCGCTACACGCCTGCGAGCATTTTTATCTCGTCACCGAGCCGATCCCCGGCCTCACCCGTCTGCCGGTGCTGCGGGTGCCGGACGAGTGCGCCTACTACAAGGAAGACGCCGGCAAGATGATGCTGGGCGCCTTCGAGCCGGTGGCCAAGCCGTGGGGCATGGACGGCATAAGCGAGGATTTCTGCTTCGACCAACTGCCTGAGGACATGGAGCATTTCGAGCCGATCCTCGAAATGGGCGTCAACCGCATGCCGATGCTGGCGACCGCCGGCATCCACACCTTCTTCAACGGTCCGGAGAGTTTTACGCCCGATGACCGCTACTATCTCGGTGAGGCGCCGGAGCTGTCCGGCTACTGGATGGCGACCGGCTACAATTCGATCGGCATCGTCTCCTCCGGCGGCGCCGGCATGGCGCTGGCGCAGTGGATCAATGACGGCGAAGCGCCCTTCGACCTGTGGGAGGTCGACATCCGCCGCGCCCAGCCATTCCAGAAGAACCGACGCTATCTCAAGGAGCGCGTCTCCGAGACGCTCGGCCTGCTCTATGCCGACCATTTCCCCTATCGGCAGATGGCGACCTCGAGGAATGTCCGCCGCTCGCCCCTGCATGAGCATCTGAAGGCGCGCGGCGCGGTGTTCGGCGAAGTCGCCGGCTGGGAGCGCGCCAACTGGTTCGCACGCGAGGGCCAGGAGCGCGAATACCGCTATTCCTGGAAGCGGCAGAACTGGTTCGACAACCAGCGCGAGGAACACCTCGCGGTCCGAAACAAGGTCGGCCTGTTCGACATGACCTCGTTCGGCAAGATCCGTGTCGAAGGCCGCGACGCCTGTGCCTTCCTCCAGAAGCTCTGCGCCAACGACATGGACGTCGCGCCGGGCAAGATCGTCTACACCCAGATGCTCAACCAACGCGGCGGCATCGAGAGCGACCTGACGGTCTCGCGCCTGTCGGAGACGGCGTTCTTCCTCGTCGTCCCAGGCGCCACGCTGCAGCGTGACCTCGCCTGGCTGCGCCGCCATGTCGGCGGGCAGTTCGTTGTCGTCACCGACGTAACGGCGGCCGAAAGCGTGCTCTGTCTCATGGGTCCGGATGCGCGAAAGCTGATCCAGAAGGTCAGCCCGAACGATTTCTCCAATGAGAAAAATCCGTTCGGCACATTCCAGGAGATCGAGATCGGCATGGGCCTGGCCCGCGCCCACCGCGTCACCTATGTCGGCGAGCTCGGCTGGGAACTCTATGTCTCGACCGACCAGGCAGCACACGTTTTCGAAGCGATCGACGAGGCCGGTGCCGATGTCGGCCTGAAACTCTGCGGCCTGCACACGCTGGATTCCTGCCGCATCGAAAAGGCTTTCCGGCATTTCGGCCACGACATCACCGACGAGGACAATGTGCTGGAGGCCGGCCTCGGCTTCGCGGTGAAGACCGCCAAGGGCGACTTCATCGGCCGCGATGCCGTGCTGCGCAAAAAGGAAGCCGGCCTGTCACGCCGGCTCGTCCAGTTCCGGCTTAAGGATCCAGAGCCCCTGCTCTTCCATAACGAGGCGATCCTGCGCGACGGCAAGATCGTCGGTCCGATCACATCAGGCAATTACGGCCATCACCTCGGCGGCGCGGTAGGGCTGGGTTATGTGCCATGCCGGGGCGAGAGCGAGGCCGATGTGCTGGCTTCATCCTACGAGATCGAAATCGCCGGCGAACGCTTCGCGGCGGAAGCATCGTTGAAGCCGATGTACGATCCGAAGGCTGAAAAAGTGCGGGCCTGAGTTACAAACACCTATAGGAATGAGTGGATAGCTGCGCAACGCGTCTTCGCAAGGGATGCAGCTTCGATACGTAACGCGAGCAATTATACGTCAAGCGTCTAGGTGTCCGTATCCCCAATGCCGTCTCTTGTTGGGAGACCTTGAAAGTAGTGATGCTGGCCAAGGCCCGAGAGATATCAGCCCTAACCGCGGTGGAGCGGCTCAAGGCCTTGTAGGCAGACGTCCTCAGTACCGGTCCCTACGATCGACCACAGCCGTGGGTGGGTGGCAAGTCTTCAATAGGACCAATTTAAATGTGTCAGATCGGCGGTGGTAAAATGGGCGTGCGGATTTAAAGCCCGTTGCGTCCACCGCGCGTGGATCGCCCGGGCGGAACGTAAGTCATCGCCGCGAAAGGGCGACGGCGGGGTCCTTCACGAAAGTAGTTTCAGACTGTTCAGCATGCAGGGCGCCGGGGCACTGCGCGAGCACTTCTACTAAGCACGGGACAAGGTCGGTTCGCTCATTTCTTGCCTTCGTCGCTGTGAGCAGAGAGCGCAGCTGTGTCCATATCGATTGATCTTCCAGAGCTTGTTGGGCGGATTGAGGGGGCAGAGCTGCCCCCGTACTGGCAAATTTTTCCCGATTTCAAACCACTCACGGCCTTGGGGCTCGATATCACGCCTTGAATTCCTGAAAACAGGGCGCGCCGGGTGACGACGCCCGCCGGCTCGCTGCCGTCATAGACTGCGATCAGATCGCCGCCATCCGCAGCGGTGCTGATCACAGCGGAGAGCTTGTCAGTGGTTTGCACGCGGGGGAGCGCTTGGAATTTCTTTTCAGAAAGCGTCGCTATGCTGTCCCGCGGCTGCATGATCTTCCTGGCAGTGACGAGATTGAGCAGCGAAATGCCTGAGACGAAATCAGCGACATAGCGGTCCTTGGGCGCGGTTACGATGTCTTCCGGCGTTCCCACTTGAACGAACTTACCATCCTTCATGATCGCAATACGATCGCCCAGGCGAATGGCTTCGTCGAGGTCGTGTGTGATAAACACCGTTGTTTTCTGGACGACCTTCGCGAGGTCTAGGAACTGCTGTTGGAGTTGGCGGCGGATCAACGGGTCGAGCGCTGAGAACGGCTCGTCCAGTAACAGGATCTGCGGGTCTGCCGCCATGGCACGGGCAAGCCCCACCCGCTGCTTCATCCCGCCCGAGAGCTCGTCCGGGTAACGCTCGCCCCAACCGCTCAAGTCAACGAGCTTGAGGTTTTCTTCCGCCACGCGGCGGCACTCCTTGCGTGATTTGCCTCGGAGTTCGAGACTGAGGGAAACATTGTCGTAGACGGTGCGGTGCGGCAGCAGCGCCATGTGCTGGAAGACCATGCCGACCGTCTCTGAGCGAAGGGTCCGGAGTTCAGACGGCGAAAGTTTGTTGATGGCATTTCCGCCGATCCGAACCTCGCCTGCGGTTGGTTCGATCAGCCGATTGAGATGGCGGACAAGCGTCGATTTCCCTGAGCCGGACAGCCCCATGATGCAAAAGATCTCGCCGGGCTCGACCGAGAAGGACACATCGGCCACACCCAGAACGCAATCGAATTCTTCAAGGACTTGCCTCTTGCTGAACCCGCGATCGCGGGCCGCCGCGAGGGCTTTCCCTTTGCGCGTCCCGAAAATTTTCCACAAGCCGGAACAGACGATGGCGGGTATAGTCATGTGCGGAACTCTCGATAGTGTGTTGTGCCTATCTTCAGACCGTAATCGGCCGGCGGATGCCGCCGGCCGATTTAAACCTCAGAGCCTCACTTGGCGGCCTTGGCTTCAGCGATCCACTTTTCCCAATCAGCGTGGTGAGCGGCGATCCAGTCGGGTGCGTGTTTCATGATCTGCTCGTTGCTCTTTTCACCATTGGCAACCTTTTGATTTTCCGCGTTGACGTCCGCAATCGGGATCTGCACGAGCTCAAAGAATTTCTTGGCTTTCGGGTTGGCTTTCAGCCAAGTCGTATTGGCGATGATCTTCTGGTCGTTCACGGCGAAGCCAAGATTCCCGAGGCCTTCAACAACTGTGTTGCCGGTCTCCGCGTCAGGAAGAGAGGTGTTCTTGACGTTGAGCCAGACAACCTCCTTGCCTGGGCGGAGAATGGCAGATACCCACAGCGGCGTCCAAGTGTAGTACAGTGTCGGCTTGCCAGCCTTGATGCGTTCGATCGCGTCAGGAATGATGGCGAAATAGCCGCCTTGCTTTTCCTCGACGGTATCACGCAGGCCATAGGCGTCGAGCTGATGCTCGATCACGCGTTCGCAGCCCCACCCCGGTTCGCAACCGTAGAGGTCTGCCTTTCCATTCCCGTCGATGTCGAAAAGCTTGGCCTTCTCGGGATCCTTGAGGTCCTCAAGATACTTGATGCCAGTGGCGTCGGCCGTTTTCTTATCGATCAGATAGCCCTGCAGGCTGTTCTTGATTAGGGTGCCGACGCTCATCAGCTTTTCATCGCCGCCTGATGCTTTCCAGAAAGTGTCGTGAAGCGGAACCCAGTGCACCGCATAAAAGGTGAGATCGCCGTTAGCTACAGCGGTATGCGCCAGCTGAACTTGAACCTGGGTCAGGTCAGCTATGTTATAGCCGAGCTCCTTGAGACCCTCATCCACGACAAATGTCTGGAACAGCTCTTCTGTCGCTCCGCTCCAGGCCGGCATGACCTGATCTGCCATTGCCGGCACCGCATAGCCAGCCATCACGGCCATGGCCAGCGCCACACATTTTATCTTCATCGTTTCCTCCCTGTGTGAGCAAATTGCTCAGCTTCTGTGACTAGTTGTTAAGGTGACGGCCCTGAAAAGTCCCACCGGACCTTGATGCCAGAGCTCGCCCGGCCTTCGCTTCTGTGTCGACAGCGAATGCGTGAAGCGATCCAGCACGATGGCCAGCGCGACGATGCCCAGGCCCCCGACTGTCGCCAAACCCACATCAAGACGGCCTATGCCGCGCAGCACCGTCTGGCCCAGTCCACCAACAGCGATCATCGAACCGATGACCACCATCGATAGCGACATCATCAGCGTCTGGTTGATGCCGGCCATGACGGTGGGTAGCGCAAGCGGCAGCTGAGCCTTCCACAGAAGCTGACGCTCCGTAGCGCCGAAGGCGCGCATGGCTTCGATCACCTCTTCCGGTACCTGCCGTATGCCGAGGTTCGTAAGGCGGATCAGCGGCGCAACCGCAAAAATTACCGTAACGATCACGCCCGGCACGTTGCCGATACCGAAGAGCATCACAATGGGAACCAGGTAGACGAACGCTGGAATGGTCTGCATCCCGTCAAGGATCGGACGCATCACCACAAATACTCGCTCGCTCCGCGCCGCCCAGATACCGAGCGGAATGCCAAGCATCACCGCTACGACGAGCGAAGTCAGCACAATTGAAAGCGTCGTCATGGCGTCCTGCCAGACGCCGATGAGACCCATAAAGATGAGAGCGCCGACGATAACCCCGGCGACCTTCCGTCCGCCGAACTGCCAAGCCGCCAGGCCCGCAACGATGATCATCACGACCGGAGGAACCGAATGGAGCGCTATGCCGAACCACTGCAGTAGAAGGTCGAAGGGCGCCTTGACCGATTGAAAGAACGGCCTGTAGTGATCAACAACCCAGCGCAGCCCGATAGTCATCCAATCAGCGAGAGGGATTACCCCGCACTCAAAAGGATCTAGTATTCCGCACTTACCCATGTTGCTGTTCTCCAGAAGCTTTCTCGCTCGAAAACTTGCTACGCCACCAGGGTCCAGGGGAATATCGCGGCGTCGCGCTAAAGTTAGTTGTGTGCAATAGGTGCTCCGGATTCCGCAAGGCCCTACGGCAGGTAGAGCTACTCTTCTATTCCTGAGCAGGTCGCACCGTTACCGACAGATGCGCAGTTCTCCCTGCTTCATGGTGCCATCGTCCAGACTTCACCGTCCTGTTCACCCGACGACGTCCATCTGGACACCACGCTCCGGACCAGGCCTGCCCTCCAGTCGGCGTGCTCGACTGGAGCCTTCAGGCGGCGAGCCAGACGTTCTGCAGATCCATTTGAAACGTCGGGTGAATTACGTAGTTCTGGACCTTTTTGTTCATGTGACCGAAGAGGCTTTGCCAGAACGGCTGGATGATCACTCCGGAGTCCTGCAACACGTCCTCGATGTTCTTCATAAACTCTTTGCGCTCGGCAGCGTCACTCACGGAGAAGGCCTTCTTGAGCTTGGCGTCAAACTCGGGGTTTGAATAAGCGGTCTCATTCCAGGCTTCGCCAGTGCGATAGGCCAATGCAAGAACCTGAACGCCGAGGGGGCGCATGTACCAGACGGTCAGCGAATATGGGTACTTTGACCAGTCATTCCAGAATGTCGAACCCGGAAGCACAGTACGTTTGACCTTGAAACCGGCCTCGCGCAGCTGGGCCGCGATGGCGTCCCCGGTGTTTTTCTGCCAATCCTCGTCGATCGAGATCAACTCATGCTCGAAGTCTGTATGTCCGGATTGAGCAATGAGTTTCCTCGCGCCCTCTACGTTCCGGCTCTTTTTGGGCAGAGCATAATATTCCGGATGAATTGGGCTGACGTGATGGTTTTCGCCGACCGTTCCCCGCCCTGCATAGCCGAGTTGAAGGACAGCGTTGTTATCGACCGCCATCTGCAGCGCGTTTCGGACCTTCTTGTCGTCATATGGTTTGTGGGCGGTGTTGGTGCGGCACACGAGCGTCGTTGCCGTTGCGACTTCCGATTTTACCAGGTCCATCTTGTCCAGAATGTCGATGAAGTCAGCCGGAGTCTCCAGATTGAGATCGACCTCCCCGGACTCGAAAGCAGCCACCGTCGCCTGGAAGTCGGTCCCATAATCGACGAACTGCACGCCATCGAGCAACGCCTCGCCGCCCCACCACTTGCCATCCTGCCGGCGTTTGACTTCAGCCTTGCTGCCGACCAAGTAGGATACCAGTTCAAATGGACCCGTCCCAATCGGCTTCGTGACTGGGTCGGCGCCGCCGGCATCGAAACTGGGGTGGACGATCAGCCCGGGATAGTCGGTGAAATTCGCGATTATGGCGATGTCGGGGTCGCTTAGCTCGAGTTTGACGGTATAATCATCGACCTTGACGATCGCTCCATCTCTCGCCTTGCCGTTCTTGGCATCGATAAGCCCCCCGACACGAGCGGCCATCGAGTTGCCCGAGACGCCCTTCTCGCACCACCGGGTTATGTTGAAGATTACGTCATCGGCGTCGAATGTATCGCCGTTGTTCCAGGTGACGCTCTTCCGGACGTGGAAGACATACTCCGTCGCGTCCTCATTGATCTCCCAGCTTTCCAGCAGAACAGGTTCGAACGTGAACTCATGTGTGTAACGGACGAGCGGCTCCAGCCAGCAACGAGAGATGTTGGCAAGTTCCACCCAGTCATAGGTACGCGGGTCTTTCTGCGCCTTGACGGGCATTGAGACGCGCAGAATTCCGCCCTTCTTCTGTTCAGCGGCGCGCACCGATTGGGGAAATGCCACGCCGATCAGGCTATAGGCCATCGCACCCGAGGCGCCGAATGTACTTGCAAGCGCAAGGAACTCACGCCGGTCCATCGTGCCTGCTTTGACCTCGCTCGCCATCTTATCGATGGAAGCTGGAACGCGATCCCCATTGCTTCTGAAAAACGCCATGTTTCTTCTCCCTAATTTTATTGTTCCCGGTCCATTTATTCATGGGCGCCTGGCTGGACTTAGGCGAGGCTCGGGGAAATATCCTCCTGGCGTTTCGCCACAAACGCATCGAGTTCCTCGCGGACGGCAGGGTCCATCGGCGGCTGCTCGTAGCTCGCGATGATTGCTGTCGCCTTCTCCCTGCAGCGCTGTGCCATGTCCTTGGAACCTTTGACCTTCCACTGCTCGTAGCTTAGGTAGTCGAGGATCTCCGGCGCGATGAACGCGTCCTTGAAGCGCTTGAGCGTGAAGGAATCTCCGAGATAGTGGCCGCCGGGTCCGATGCGGCGGACGGCTTCGAGCGCATCCTCGAAATATTCGAATGATATGCCCCGCGCGTATTTCTCGATGAGCAGGTTCTGTTCAGCATCGGCGATGAACTTCGCCATGCAGCACACCAGACCGGCTTCATCCCAGCCGCCGGCATGCATCATAAGGTTGGAGCAGGCGCTGGCGCCGGACATGTAGGCGATGGCTGATTCATAACCGGACTGGGCATCGAAGGTTTTGGCGGAGGATTGAGACGCAGTGGTTCGCCACGGCACGTTATAGCGCCTTGCCAGTTGTCCGATGACGGCGTTGATCAGAGTAACTTCCGGCATGCCGGACATGGGGGCGCCGCTGCGCATCGACACCGAGACGGAATATTGACCGTAGATCATCTTGGCGCCTGGCGCGGCAAGCTGAGTATAGGCCAGCGCGGCGAGCGCCTCCGCATTCAACTGGGCGATCGTGGCGGGGATGTCGGCGGGAGTGTTGGCGGCGCCGAGCACGAATGGAGACAGCAGCACGACCTGGTTCGCGTCGGCGAAGGCGCGAAGCCCTTCCAGCATGGTCGAATCCCAGACAAGCGGCGAGTTGCCCGACACGTGACCGATCATCACCGCGTTCTGATCCATGAATGCCTTGCCATGCACGATCTGGCCCATCGCGATCGAGTCGTCGGCACGTTGCTTTCCGGTCGTCAGACCGAAGAAAGGCATGTTGGTTTCCACCAGGCTCGAATGATTGATGTGCAGATGGCGCCATGGCACGGCGATGTCGGTCGGCTCGCAGGTGAACCCGCCCGCGATATGGAAACCGGGCAGCATCTGGGTCAGCCGGTTCATGTTCCGGAGATCCTCGATCGTGGATGCGCGCCGCACGCCCTGAAGATCGCGGATGTTTGGCGCACCCTGCATGACGCCGAAAGTCATTGTATCTGGCGCGATCTCGAAACGCTGTGACGGATCGCGAGACGTCATTTCAAAACGGGAAGGGGCCTTGGAGATGAGATCCATGACCATGTCGGCCTCGAGGCGAACGCGGTGTTCACGGACATCCGCCCCCGCCTCTTTCCACTGCCTGATCGCTGTCTCATCTCTGAATTCGATCCCGATCTCGCGTAGGATCGCCAGCGAAGCCTGATGAATGCGCTCAAGCTGTTCGGCGTTGACGGCCTCCACAGGTCGAATTCCGTACTTGATAGTCGAGACACGCGGCCTTCTTTCAGCCTCCCGTGCCGCAACCACCGAAGACCGGCCTCCGCGGCGTCGGTTTGCGGGAACGTCAGTGTCCATTCAGAGCCTCGCCCGCGATAGCGGAACGACCGGCGTCCCGCATTAAAACACTCGTGGCCCCGCCGTCTAAGAAGGCGTGCCGGATTTGTATCTTGCTGATGATAGGCGCGGGCAATAGCCTTGAGAATGCGCAAAAGGTTTCGCTAGTCTTAAACCCACTTTATGTCCAAGTCCCTCGGGCGAAAGCTTTTTGCGATCCCATCACACCACTAGAGCAGTTCGCGTTTTATCTGATTCGGGATTCCCAAGGATGAGCAAATCAGATTTGATGTTCTGACCGTTGGAGGTCGGGACTGACGAAGGCTTATTCGATGGATCTTCGGGAGCGAGCACTGGCCCGACTTGAAGAGGGCGAGACGAGCCGTGAGGTAGCTGCGGCTCTGAGGGTGGCGGTGTCGAGCGTGATCAAGTGGGCGGCGCGCAAGCGTCGCCTTGGCAGTGCGGCACCTGGCAAGATGGGCGGTCACCGGCCCTATCTGATCGATGGGAGCATCGTGCTTTCGTCCTGGGCTAGGTCGAGCGAGATGCCAACGTGACGCTTCATCAGTTGACGGCGGCACTGGCTGAACGTGGTCTCATCATCCACCCTGCGAGCGTCGGTCACTTCCTGCATCGCGAGGGCAAGAGTTTTAAAAAACCCATTCTGCCGGCCGAGCAGTTCAAGCCCAAGCTGATGCGCCGGCGAGCGCAATGGATGCGCTACCAGACCCGCATTGACCCTACGCGCTTGGTCTTCCTGGATGAACCATGGGTCAAGACAAACATGGCGCCATTGCGCGGCTGGGGTGTGCGCGGCAAGCGGCTGATGGCCCACGCACCATATGGCCATTGGAAGACCATGACCTTCATCGCCGCGCTACGCCATGATCGGGTTGGAGGCGCCTTGGGTCATTGACGGCCCTATCAATGCGCAGGCCCTCCGTGCCTATGTCGCAACCGAGCTCATCAAAGCCCTGAAGCCGGGGGACATCGTCATTCTCGACAATCTCGGTTCCCACAAAGGCCAAGCCGTCCGCGATATCGTCAGAGCTGCTGGGGCGCGGCTCTTCTTCCTGCCGCCCTACAGTCCAGATCTCAATCCAATCGAGAAGCTGTTTGCTAAGCTCAAGCACTGCATCCGACCGTGCCGCCAAACGATCACAACGCCATCGCCCACACCCCAGGTCAGCCCAAACGAATGCAACAACTACATGGAAAGCGCAGGCTATAAGTCAACCTAAATGCGAACTGCTCTAGGACTGCAGAACCTGTGGACGTCGTTCCGCTATTCCTCTCGTGCCGTTCGGACTAATGCTGCCCGGGCCGGCCGCGTACGGTCGTTAGGCTCCCCCTTTCCAGGCGCGTATGGGATGGACTTTCGCGATCCCTCGCTGCGGGCATCGTGTCAGCGCAAAAATTGAATGCTCCTACGAGCGGCTTTAAGCTTGTCATGAAGATGGTCTATGTCGGGCAGCAATCTTTCGCCTGTCAAAGCACTAGCGTCTGGAATAAAGAGCGGCTGATTGCAGTAGAGTTCTTCGAACAGGCCTGAGAATTGAACCATCTGACCAGGAAGTGGCATTCAAATCGCGATTGCGGCGTGGTTGCTTGCGCATTCCGTGCCCTCATTGGCAAATAGCCGTTTGGACGGACAATTGAAGGTGCGCCCATGCATCGGCACGATCGACCTCGGAGCGTTTCTATCACGACTCGCGGCTGTTTGAAGATGTCCTTGGGTAAATTATGAACAAGGGGAAAGGTTCTCGACATGACGTTGCCCGATCAGTTCAAGCGCACTGTAGTCATTGCGGTGGATTTACATGACTGCATCGAAGCGGATGGGGCATGGTCGATCTACAATCGAGAAGAGCTGCTGCGGAGTGCCAAGACAGCTCTCCGATGCATGCCGTGCAGCGGGGCTGCCTATTGTCTATACACAGAATTGGTATGATCCAAGAGGAGTAGACGCGCTACGTCACGAGGCTTTGAACGGCGGACGCCCATCACATAGCGTCGGGCAGGCTGCCGAGATTCATCGTGGACCTGAAACCGGAAGCTAGCCTTGTACGAAAGCAGCGTCCCAGCGCGTTCTACAACACGAATTTGGAGATTTTGCTGCGCCGATTGAATGCGGACCATCTTATAATGTTCGGAGCTTAAGCGAGGTTTGTTTGGAAACGACAGTGTGAGACGCGATTTCGCGCGACTACCGCATCAGGATTTTCAAGGATGCCTGCGGCACCGCGACTGAACTGATGCATATGACGCCATGCTTGACTTGGCCAACTGGCTTTACGCAGGCTCGGTGATCACCGCGGACAACCTAAAGAGGGCTCTGGAGGGTATGCCAACAAGGATTGGCGCTTCGATAGGCCCACTGCATTTGCTTACACACTGGAAAACGTTAAATCCTCTCTACAGCTCCCTTTGAGAGAGACGGCCTCTCAATTGGAAGCCTTTTAAGCAGGCCTATCGCGAAGCCAACCGCCGGCGCGTCAGCCGATCCGGGCAGTAAAAGTTGGGTGGACAGAACTGGGCGGTCAGTTCACGCCGCTGCTGCATAGGGAGGAACCCGGTTCGCGGCACTGCTACAGTTGCCTTTCAGGCGCTGATCGAGGGTGACGCCGTCAAGCATGTCGCGAAATTTTCCTCGTCTGCCGACCTTTACAGCGTCGTCAAAGGAGAATTCATAGCCATGCGGCTTGCCGCCTTGTGCGGCATCAGAGCGGCATCCGTCTCGCTCGTTCGCGCCGCAGGCAACGACGTGTTGCTCGTCGAGCGATTCGACCGGATCAAGGTCACGGGCGGCTGGCAACGCAAATCCATGGTCTCAGCGCTGACGATGCTCGCGCTCGATGAGATGATGGCGCGTTACGCCAGCTACCAGGATTTGGCGGAGATCATTCGCCACCGATTCACCGCGCCGTCGGAAACTCTGCGCGAGTTGTTCAGCCGCATTGTCTTCAACATACTTTGCGGCAACACCGACGATCATGCCCGCAACCATGCGGCATTCTGGGACGGCGCTAAGCTCACCCTCACGCCTGCGTACGATATTTGTCCGCAGGCCCGCAGTGGCCAGGAGGCCAGCCAGGCCATGCTCATCAGCGGCAATAACCGCATGAGCCGGATAGCGTCCTGCCTTGAAGCGGCGCATCACTTCCTGCTCAGCGCGCCGGAAGCTCTTGCGATTGTTGAAGGCCAGCTCCGATGCATTGCGGAGAATTGGCCGCGTGTCAGCGAGGAAGCTACGCTATCCGGCACAGATCGCAATCTGTTCTGGGGCCGACAGTTCCTCAATCCCTACGCTTTTACGGCGCTGGAAGGAAGCGCCGACGTTCTCCGCGCTCTGGCTGACGAACTACGCAACAGTGTTCACGCCTGATCCGGCGCTGGATTTCGGACAAGCTCGGCAAGCGCAAGACGCCCACAATATCGACAACCCTTGCCGTGCCAGGACGAAGATTGAACAAACGGCTCTTCAACAGTGACAACGTGCACTGCGGAGAGATGTGGAGCTGACACCGCAAAAGCCCAAGACGCGCGACTTCCCGCGATACAACTCCACATAACTGAGCGTCTACAAGCGGTGCAGCCAGCCAAACATCCAGCCATCAAAGCGATGATCGTCTGATCTTTTGCCGATGACATCACGTCGGGGAAGCCTTGTTCGAGCGCTTGCCGCTTCATATCGATACCGGCCTGGGCGTAGCGCATCGTTAGTTCAGCCCGAGTGGCCTGGCCATCGACTGATGGTGGCGATGTCAACACCCGCCTTGACGAGGTGGATGGCCGTCGTGTCCCGCAAAGGGCGATGATGGATGCTTTTTTCCGCCATGGTGGTTCCTTCGCCCGCAGCCATGTGTGCGCAGCAAGTATGGAACACCGAACCGGGTGAGCAGTGTGGGGCGGTCGTTGCTTTGCTCGGCGGGACAGGGCGATACCAGACGAAGGTCACAATCGAAGATTCAGGATCCCTGAACTCGTGCATCCGTATTGAACATCAGCGAAAACAGAGCGTAATCCCGCTGTCCAGAAGGCGTGCGGCGGACGATACGCGCCAGGACGCTCTTGATTTCCGGGCTCATCGAGATATTCGACAGGTGCCACCCACGCGCCCTCTTGAAGGGAAGTGTCACCACCAGTTGCAGCGTATCCTAATATTCGGGGTGCTCCGAAATCAGGAACCGCGCAAAGGCATCCATCGCCGCCAGCCTTGCATTGCGGGTCGCAACTGCCACGCTCGACCTCAAGTGATGTGAGAAAGCTGCCCATCCTGTCGGTATTGATGTCGGAGACCGCTTCTTTCAAGAATATCTTCCCGCTCTCCCGCGGCATGAGCCCGTGGCATGCTTCGGCCCAATGCTGTGGATTGATGTTTCTTCATGCCACAACCTCGCTGACGAGACCGCCGAAAGCCCCTTCAAAGCGGTCGGTGGCGATCTCTCGCAGCTTTGGAAGGTAGTGCATTGATTTTTCGTGGAATGGGGACCCTGTTTAAAGGGTGATTTTCGTCCAAACGGGACCCTTTAACGATGGGGTCATCAAGATGCCTCCGGCTTGATCGGAGGCATTTGTGTTTTGGATGTTGGTTTTAGAGACGATTGCAAAGATACGTCGGCTGTCGCTGGTCCAGGGGAAGTCGATCAAGGCGATCTGCCGTGAGCTGAAGATCTCGCGCAAGGTGGTGCGCAAGGTCCTGCGTTCTGAGCAGACGGAGTTCCGCTACGAGCGCAAGCACCAGCCCTATCCCCGCATGGGAGCTCGGCGTGAGACGCGGGACCGGCTGCTGTCGGCGAATGCGGCCAAGCCGCAGCGGGAGCGGCTGCCGGTCGCTTCGACGGCTTCCACTGCATTCCCCCGTCGGTGTCGAAGACCTGCACGGTGCGCTTCGACAACAACAAATACTCGGTGCTGTCGAGTGCCGTCGGTCGGCCCGTCGAGATCCATGCTTATGTCGATCGGATCGCATCCGCCAGAGGATGGCGTGGTCGTGGGAGAACACGTTCGCTCCTTTGGCCGCAACGAGGTCGTCTACGATCCCTGGCACACGGCGCGCGCCGTTCCTTAGCTGGGTCGTGCGGTCGGCAATGGAGAAGGTGCGGCGCAGCTCAAGGCGGTTGATGACGTCGACCGGCAGATGGTGTTGATCCTCACCTGGGTGCTGACCGACGGATTGAGCGCGGTCGAGGCCGCCTGTCAGGAAGCCATCGAGCACGGTGCATCGTCGGCGCCGGTGATCCTCAACATCCTGGCCCGCAGCCGCGATCCGGCGCCGGGCACGATCCTTTCCATTCCCCAAGCGCTGAAGCTAGCTCACGAGTGTCGCCGACTGCACCCGCTATGACAGTCTCAGGAGGACAAACAGCCATGGAACGCACCGAGGTACTGGAACTGATGGGAGCGCTGAAGCTCTACGGAATGCGCAGAGCCTATGACGAGATCATGGGCGCGTCGCCATCAAGCGACGGCACGAGCCGCCCAGGATTGTCGGTGATCTCTTGCAGGCCGAGATATCGGAGAAGCAGGCCCGCTCCATCAAATACCAGTTCGCTGTCGCCAAGTTGCCGCTGGCCAAGGACATCGACGACTTCGACTTCGCCGACACGCCGGTCACCCCCTGATGCGCGATCTCGCCCGGCCGCGCCTTCGTCGCCGATCAGCGCAACATCGTCCTGGTCGGCCGCCTTCACGGGTCACCCAACTCGCGCGGAAGGTCGACCGCATTGCGACGGGCGCGTGTCGACTTCCCAACAATGTCAGACAGGAGACGCAACGCTATCGGAGCGATCGCATTGCCCGAAACGATTTTCCCAGTTGGCACGACAATTGCGGTCCTATGCGCAAAAGCAAACTAGACCTGAGAGCCGCACCGCATGAATGTAGCCTCCCAATATCTGCCGCTTGTGGCGCATCACGAAGCCGGGCACGCGGTGGCCGCCATCGTTTTGCACCGTCAGACGTTCGACGACGACCGTGAACTCCCTGCTTTCTCAAGTGTTAGTATTTACCCCGACGCCGGTGACGGAGAGTGCGGTGGTGTTGTCGAAGGCGCGGGTTTTTATTCAGCGCAAGGATTCACCTCGAAGCGAAAGCCGATTTTCGAGGACGATATGGATCGATGTTTGGAACGCGATGATGCGATCCGGGAGATAGTTGCGTGTCTGGCAGGTCCTTTTGCAGACTCCGCATTCGAAGGCTATCTGGACCCGCGCGATATGGCGATGAATGCGTCCGATGGGAATGAGGGGAGCTGCGACTACGCGGATGCCAAGCGAATCTATGGTGAGTTGCGGTTCCTGATGCCGCGCCGCCCCGATTGGGGGCGGATCGAAGATTGCACGGCCCGGCTAGTACTCGATCACTGGTCGGCCATCGAAGCATTGGCCGCGCATTTGCTGGTCAAGCATGATCTCCAATTCGATGAGGCTCTGACGATTGTTGCGCCGCATCTTCCGCCCATGCCAGCAGCTACGCCGCCAGAGCGTCATCCGCAGCCTGCTTGATCAGCCATTCGATGTGATTTGACCACATCTGCAACACCTCGCGCTTCTCCTTGACTTTGCTATAGAGATTGTAGATTTCGCCAATGTCTGTCAAGGACGCCGCCTTGTGATTCAGTATGTGCTCGATGACGTGTGGCAATACCTGCCGCCTGCCGAGATTTGTCGCGAGCGTCCTGCGCAGATCGTGAAGGGTCCAGTTCTCCAAAGCCACCCCGTCAGTATTGACCTTGCCGTCTAGAGCCTTCTTGCCCTTCGCGTAGCCTGAGAAGTGGCTTCTTTCGTTGCCCCTCGCAGGGAAAAAAACGTGTCATTGGTCTTCGGTACCGTCTGGGGGACCGACACCGCCAGTGTGGGCAGCGGAATAAGCGTAGGCTCTTCGTTCTTCGTGCGGTCACCCGATAGTTCCATGTTCCGGCTTCAAGGTTGAGGACCAACGCATCGCGGCAACTTCCGTACGCCTCTGTCCGGTCAGAATGAGCAGCTTGACGATGGAGCCGAACGAATAGCCGATATCGCCCGGTTCGGGCTCACAGCCCGTTCATATAGCCGCCAGTTCGGCATCGTTCACCACTCGCTTGCGCTTGACGATCGGGGCCGGATCCGGATTTTCCAATCCCTCGCGGGGAAACCGCGGATGAGCCGTTGCGGCGGTTTGCGACACCAGTTGAAAAATGCCCGCATACACCAGAAGGCCGTGTTAGCCGCTTGCGGGTGACCCCCGGCGACGATCTTCTTGGTGACGTTAGCAATGTCGGTGTCGATCACATGGTGGATAGAGCGACTCCCGAGGGCAGGCACAAGATACCGGTTCAGGCTGGCCTCGACCAGTGCGGTGTTTTGAGGGTCGTTACTCGGCGGCCTGGAGGTGACCGCCATCGCCGTCCTCGGTATCGTCAGCGCTGATATGCGCCTGATCGGCAAGGAAGGCTGGCAGTTCCGATGGAGCTATGCTGGAATTTGGGTGACGAGGCTGATCAAGCGGCGCTCTGCGGCTTCGTTTCGATGACCTGGATTCCGTCCAGGAACCTGGCACCTGCGATGAGTTTCGGCAACTGATTTTGTCCTTTCAATCGTCGCCACTTCCTGGCCGCGGCCAACAGCTTGAAGACCATCAGCTGGGCGGTTTTCGAGGATAGCGAGCCCTTGGTACGCACCGTGCGATAGCGAACGGTTGCAAAGACGCTTTCGATGGGATTGGACGTTCGCAGATGATCCCAGTGTTGGGCGGGGAAATCGTAGAGCGCCAGCGACGCAATATGATCTTTCGTCAGGCAGTCGACCGCCTTGGCATACGCCTCGGCCTCCATCTCGATCGCATGCGCAAGCAATTTGCGCGCGCCGCTGCGAAGTACATCCGTCAGGGTATCATCGATTTCGTCGGGCTGACGAAGGCGAACAATGTGTTGATAGTCTCGTTCATGGCGTATCACTCTCCTTGAGAGGTACTGGCAGGCTTCATCACCCGCCTCGATACGCCGCTCTCCTCAAGCCGCCATCATCCAGTTTCCGCCATGGCTCCCCCTGATTGATCCGCTTCACCTGTGCAACTGCACAGGCTGCCCTAGCGGGGAGATTGGCCTCCAATGGCGAAAGCTTGCCGCAGGAGACCCTCCGATGACCGTGCCTATGGCGCCGCCGCTACGACAACTTGCCGACAAGCAGCGTGCGATCCACTGCCGCGCTACTGCGCCTTCAAGGGACGTCTGGATCGCGACGCAGGAGCCGATGACTGTTACGGGATCAATTCCAGGTCGCGCTGGCCGTCGCTGTGCCAGTTCGACGGTCTGGTGGCAATTTGGGCACATCTTCTGTCGCCGACAGTGGCGATGGCTGACGCTTCAACGAAACGGGGTCTTCGACGTCTGCTGCCTACGCCGATGCTTTGCGAAGTGGCATAATGTTTCGACGCACGCAGGCGCGGGCAGGGGATGTCAGTCATGAATCTCCTGACTGGCGCGGATCAGGCCGATTGGCGGGATGAAAGATCATACGACTACACCGCTGGCCTGACGCTGCGGGAGTGGGCTTGGGAGTTCTTACGCCGCAATCCAGCGTTCCAGCGCGATCTGACCGCTGCGCGCCAGCATTGCAAGACTTGGTCTCTCCAATCCTTTCTCGATATGGTCGCGTCGGCCGGCGACCTGTCACGCTGGGGTGTTCTGTTTCGCGGAGTCTTGTGGCCGCGCTTCGGTCGTATTCTGGTGTCCGCTCTGGTGCGTCCATGTGCTGCCGGTCATTGCGGAACGGTTGCCTGCCTCGTCGCCGACACCGCCGTTCGAACTCTCGGCATTGCCCTGTCGTGCAATCGTCCTGCTGGCGCCCGACAAGAGCCAGCATGTTCTTCTTCGCAATGCGGACCACGCGCTGCAGCTCGCCGTCTCGGGCGCGAATATCCTCCACCCTGTTTGCCTGCATACGCAAGCCATCTGGCCCGCGGTGCTTTTAAAGCATCGACTGAGGGGACTGGAGTGCCTCAATGCTCTCAGTCTAGGGCAACAGTTGCCCCCCCGCTTGTTTGCGCCGGAAAAGCGCGGCGTTCGTTTGTCCTTCGTTCTTCGTGCGCTCGACGGTTCGCTCGCCGGAGCACCTCATCGCGAGCTCGCCGAAGTTCTCATCGGTCAACGGCGCGTCCATGCCGACTGGGCGGATCCTCGCGATCATCTGCGCGACCGCATCCGTCGGGCCGTCTCGCGTGGCCGCGCGCTCATGAATGGTGGCTACAGAGATTTCCTAATTTGAAAAGCGACAGTCCGCGCTGTGCGTCGGTGGATGAACGTTCGCTCGCAGCTGTACCCGTCACCAACAGTTCGCCCGCCGACAGGACTGCATGGCGCCTTGCAAGTGCGCTCTGGTCTAGCTTGTCGATGCCGAAAATGAGATGGGCGAGGGTGCCAAGGCGGTGGTTCATTAGGGCCGGCCTCGACCTGGACGCACATCATTGGTCGGAAAGCGGCGTGCACCGCAATGTCGCCATAGCAGCCAAGATCCTTTGAGTCCGGACCTGCAGTCCTGTTGGACCGGCGGGTGCAACAATATGGAGGGATTTGAGGCCTCACACCGTTCCCTGGTCGACAGCTCGGTCAGACATAGCACCCACCGCTTGATTATGGAAATGGTGTGCCTGGAGTGCAGCGAGTAGCGGCTTGCTGCGCACTGTCCTAAGAATAGCAGTCATGACCCGTCTGGGGTTCTGCAACACGACGATTCAACCGCTTGGGCATTGTCGCATATCCCACAATGTAGAATGCGCAACAGGGCAAAAGCTGATCCATCGGCGGTTTATCAATGCTTTTTGGCTTGGCACGGCACATGCAACGCAATCGGCAAAAGGCGCACGAACTGAGTGGCCCATCGGCCCTAGGAGCGCTGATTTATGCCCTCCCAAGGCATGTCCGGCCCGGCAGCGAGCTCAGTCTCCTGCCGGGCATCCGTGTTTCAGGTCAACGGCGTTTGGAACTTCCAATTAGGTGGCGGCATTGACCGCAGGCCGCCCCCCGGTGGGGCGGAGAGACAGTGCAGCAGGTTTCAAATCCCGCCCATGCAAAGATATTTCATTTCCAGATAGTCCTCGAGGCCATGACGGGAACCCTCCCGCCCGATGCCGGATTGTTTGATCCCGCCAAACGGTGCCGCCTCCGAGGACATGCGTCCCGTGTTGATGCCAACCATGCCATATTCCAGAGCCTCTGCCACACGCCAGACCCGCTTCAGGTTTGAGGCATAGAAGTATGCGGCGAGGCCGTAGATCGTGTCATTGGCCTCGCGCACGACCTGATCCGCATCGTTGAAGCGAATGATCGGCGCGAGCGGCCCGAATGTCTCCTCTTGCGCGACTGCCATGACGCTGGAAATCTCGGTGAGGACCGTGGGTTCGAAAAACGTGCCATTCTTGCCGATACGCTGGCCCCCGCATCGTATTGTGCCGCCTTTCGCAATGGCATCTGCGATGTGAGACTCGATCTTGGCCAGAGCATGCTTGTCGATGAGCGGTCCGATGTCCACTCCGGCATCGAATCCGTCGCCAACCGACAAGTGCCGGATTCTTTCCACGAATTTCTTGACGAACTCATCGTGAACGCTCGATTGGACGTAAATGCGGTTCGCGGAAACGCAGGTCTGGCCGGCATTGCGGAACTTCGCCTGGACCGCACCGTCAACAGCACCGTCAATGTCGGCATCATCGAAGATGATGAAAGGTGCATTGCCGCCGAGTTCAAGGCTGACCTTCTTGATCTGGTCAGAGCACTGACGCATCAGCAGCCGTCCGACCTCCGTCGAACCGGTGAAGCTGATCTTTCGAATCTTGGAATTGGTGCAGAGTTCACGGCCCACGCGATCACCTTCGGACGCATAGATCAGGTTGACCACGCCATCGGGAAAGCCGGCCTGATGGGCGAGGGCGAACATTGCGCCAGCCACAAGCGGCGTCTGTTCAGCGGGCTTGAGCACGATTGTGCAGCCCGCAGCCAAGGCCGGCGAGATTTTGCGCGCCACCATGGAGGCCGGGAAATTCCATGGCGTGATCGTGCCAACAACGCCGATGGGCTGCTTGATCACTAGCATTCGGCGGTCTGTCGAGGGTGCCGAGATCGTCTCCCCATAGACGCGATTGGCCTCTTCGGCATACCATTGCAGATACGCCGCCGCATGCGATACCTCTGAAATGGCTTCGGCAAGCGGCTTGCCCATTTCCGCAGTCAGAATCGCGGCGAGATCGCCTGCATGGTCGATGATCAGCTGATGCCATCGCCAAAGAACGTCGCTACGTTCTCGGGCCGTCAACGCGGCCCATCCCGACTGCGCAACATAGGCCTTGTCTACCGCAGCACGTGTCTCCTCCACGCCCATATCGGGAAGCTCTGCCAAAACTTCGCCGGTCGACGGATTGACGACCTCGAACGTCTTATTGCCAACTGGTCTGCCGAGTGCCGGCAGGCGGTCGATGGCTCCAAACAGGTGCGGGGATTTCAGGCGACGGATCATCGGCAGGCACAGGGGCAATACCGGATTCCTCCTCAACGCAGCGAACATCCAGGTCGACGGGCCGTCAGTGTGTATTCTGCACCAGTGGGTTCGTCGTAGGGCCTCGGCAAAGCAGCTGGTAGACCACGCTAGCCCGATGAAAAGACAGCAGTTTCGTTAGTTTGAGTGCCCGCGGTTCATCAATTGATGGATTAAGCAGTCGGATGTTTGCTTCATCCACCATGCCTGCTGGTGGCGTGCGACTGAATTCTGCAAAAAGGCGGCATACATGCTGAGGAGCGCCATTTCGGCGAGAGGCCGCCGGACCGCCAATGCCGCGCAAGGTCGGCGAAAACGACTCCGCGCGTCTGCATGATCTGCTTGGCCCACGGGCCTCCAACGCTCTTCCCACGAGAAGCCCCGATGAAGAAGGAAGGTGTGATGAGTTTCTTTACTCATCCTTGCCGCCCAGCGGCGGGCCGACCACCAAAATGGCGGGCTCGGCCGAAAGCAGCTTTTTGGCCGCCGCCTTGACCTGTTTGAGCGTCACCCGACCGATGCTGCGGGCGCGACGCTGGTTGTAGTCGACGTCGGCCTTGTGAATCTGCAAATCCAGGAGCCGGTCTGCAATCGAGCGGGTCGAGCCCAGTTGGTCGATGGCATAGGCGCCGATCAGGTGCTTCTTCGCCGCCTTGAGCTCGGCCCCGGTCGGTCCTTGCTGCGCCATCTGCTTTACCACATCTCGCACGATGCTCAGTGTTTGGGCAGCGCAGTCCGAGCGTGTCTCTGTCGTAACCAGAAGCGAGTCAAGGGTTAGTTCAGAGCTGACGTGATAGGCAAGGCCGCGTTTTTGACGTACCTCCTCGTAAAGGCGGGAAGTCAAGTATGAGCCGCCAAGGATGTCGTTCAGCAGCACGGCCGCGTAGAAATCCGGCGCGCTAGGCTTCACGCCAGGCCAGGCCAACGTCAGCGAAGTCTGCGGCAGGTCGTAGTTCTCCTCCACCAGTTGACCGAGTTTCGGCGCGACATCGTAGACGGGGACGAGGGTTTGTTGCTCAGGCAAATCACCAAACAGCTGGTCAAGCCTTTCCCTCAACGTGTTCGCGTCAATGTCACCCACCACGGCAATATGGAGCCCGTCGCGAGCGAAAATGGCCTGGTGGAAGGCGCGGAGGTCGGACGGCGTGATGCCGGGGAGGCTCTCTTTTGTGCCTTCTCCCGGCCTTGAACAAGGATGCGCGCCATAGATCGCGCGCAGCCATTTGCGCTGAGCGATGGCGTTAGGGTCTCGCTCGCTGCCGACGATGCGGGAGACAATCTCGGCGCGGACGCGATCGATCGGCCCCTGCTCGAAGCGCGGCGCGTTCAGCGCGAGCCGAAGCAGGCCGAACGCCGCGTCCTGCTTTTTGGAAAGCATGCACATCGATCCGTAGATGTCGTCGCTTTGCGCGTCCAAACTCATTTCGGCGCCGGCATGGTCGAGCTTCACCTGGAAGGCACCGCTGTCGTAATGGCCAGCGCCTTCGATGAACAGGCCGGCCATCAGTTTGGCCATCCCCTCCTTCCCGACCGGGTCCTGCTTGGTGCCGCCCTTGAAGGCAAAGCCGATGTTGACGATTTCCACTGTGTGGTCCTCCACCAGCCAGGCGATGATGCCCTTTTCGGACTTCACCTCCTGGATGTTCATCGCAGCATGGGGCCGAGCGCCGAGCGTCATCTCTTGATTCTCCGTCTTGGGCAAGAGATAGCCCGTGGTCGAACGGTCGAACGCGAGATAGCGGGCGGCAACTGCTTTGATTTGCTCGGGGGTAACCTTGCGGATGCGATTCGGCCGTTCCTCGACATCCTTCACGGTACCGCCGGTGGCCAGCGTCGAGCCGTAGATGCTGGCGAGCCAGTCCAGGTTGTCTTCCGCAAAGATCATATTGAGCAAATAGTGGTCCTTGGCCTTGCCTAGTTCCTCGTTGCTGACACCATCCTCGGCAATGCGGGCAACTTCGGCAGCGGCCGCCGCTTCGAGATCAGCCAGCTTGGCATCGCCGCGCGGTGCGCCATAGATGGCGAACTTGGTGTCGTCGAGCACAGTGCCCTGGAAATAGACGCGGGCGCTGGAAGCGATACCTTGCTGGACAGCGAGCGCCTGGTAGAGCCGGCCGCGGTTACCGCCGCCGAGAATTTCGGCCAGCAGGTCGAGCGCTTCGGCCTCGCCCGGCTTGGCGGTGTGGTAGGACGGCACCACCCACTGCGTCGAAAAACTGGGCACGCTGACGCGGGCGTCTGAGAGCGTGACGGTGCGCCTGGTGTTCTGCTCGGGCTCAACCGGCCGGATGCGCGGCGGCAGGTCAGGTCCGCGCGCCACCTTGCCATAGGTCTTTTCGGCCAGCGCCCGCACCGTGTCCGGTTCGACATCGCCGGCCACGATCAGCACGGAGTTGTTGGGCCAGTAGTACTTTTCATAGAAGACGGTGGCGTCGACGCGGTTCAGCTGCTCGATCTCCTGCATCCAGCCGATGATCGGGATGCGATAGGGGTGGTTCTGCCACAGCGTCGCGTCGATCTCCTCATGGAGAACGTCCTGCGGGTTGGTGTCGGTGCTTGAGCGGCGCTCCTCGATGACCACATCGCGCTCGGTCTTGACGACATCGTCGGTCAGGATGAGGTTTCGCATTCGGTCGGCCTCGAAGCTCATCATCAGCTCGAGCGCCGACGGCGCCACTGTCTGATAGAAGGCGGTGTAGTCGGAGGAGGTGAAGGCGTTGTTGGAGCCGCCGATCTCGAACACTGCGCGGTCGAATTCGCCGCCCGCATGGTTGGTCGTCGCCTTGAACATCAGATGCTCGAAGAAATGGGCGATGCCGGATTTGCCCGGCGGCTCGTCGGCGCTGCCGATCTTGTACCACACCATGTGGGTGACGATCGGCGCCCGGTGGTTGGGAATGACGACCACCTCCATGCCGTTGTCGAGCACGAAATCCCTCGCCTTGCCGTCCTCCCATGCGACGGGGATCGGAGCCGGCCCCGCGCCGACCAACTCGGACGCAACGGACGTCCTGCGAAGCCCATGAGTGCGGGGCTTGCTTGGTAGTTCTGGTAGGGAGAGTGGGGTTATGGGCTGCGTTCCTGGCAAAGTGATCTGTTCCTCATTTTGAAGGATCTATGTCTCCCGAACGCCTATTGGGAGAAAGTGGATCGGCACGCGACGCCGAGCCACATGAGCCGTCAGCGTGTTGCTGGGCCTGACGCGAGCCTCATCTTTGGATGCGTCCGGGAAACTTTCGGCATGGTGAGGCCATGGGAAGTCTGCTCGTTATCCATTGGGTGTTTGCGGATACCTGAGCATGCCCCGTGCCAAGTAAGAAAGCCCCGATTCGCAAGGTTTGATCCAACCTTGATACTTGCGATATCCGACATTGTCGGGCATCCGACAGAAAGCGCCTTTCGCCGGCGCGCCGGCTATGACGCTCGCCTCCTCCGGCGTGACGACGATCCTTTGGCGGGCGCCGCGCACACCGATCTGCCCGCCTATCAGCACCGCGACATCGAAGGACAGCGCGATCGTGACTGGATGGGTCTTACGCAAACATGCAGCAGTGCCACCGCGATCAGGACTTCATCCGCCCCACAAAGACCCGAGCGCGAGGGACGACGTGTAAGGCTAATGATGCCGCGCATAAAGAGGTAAGGTCCCTCGTCGTACCGGCGAGCCCCTTCGCTGGGTCTCGCGAGGGTCTGGTTTGCGAACGTCGACCGACAGCATCACGGCATGGGCGGCCCCATCGGTAGGCAAGCATTGACCGTGCCATCAGCGTTGAGGCAGCGCAGAGCCCAATTTCCCGGTGCCAGCCGGTACGTTGGAGCTTCAACTGTGGCCAGCCAAGCGGGCCGAGGCCGTGAAACTCCTGATACCCTGGACCGTCCGGATTGCAACGCACGACGCCTTGGTCTCGCGCCAACGTCCATTGACGCTCAGCGAAGCATCATGCGGACGAGCTGGGAAAGCTTGGCCGGGCCGGCGCCTTCCCAGGCGCATGGGACGCGCGACGACCCATGTGGACCTTGGATTTCACTACGCACTTACGCTGCTTTGGCCTTGTCAGCAGCCTGAGCATAAAGCGTGCTCAGCTTTCAGGGCGAGCCTCTTTCATGTTGATAGCATCTGTCGTCATTCAGGATCGCCCCATTTTCGCATGCCGCTTGCAGCTTTCAGACTGTTGTCAGCCAGGGCCGCCATAAAGGGTCTCGTTTAACGCATTCGGGAGGCTTCATCACTCGACCACATTAATTTCGGGCGGTTCGCCGGCGCTCCGAATGGCACTTAACACCAGATCCTCTCCAAACCCGTGATGATCCAAGAGGAAAACGAAAAATCCCTAAATCATAAAAAAGCACCGATACGGTCGGCTCCAGGCTGATGAAATTGCGGTCTCACTGGCCACGCACGATACTTGCGATGGCGATGGCCATTGCAAAGGCCGGTCAAGCACCCAAGACGCTGACAAGCACGCCTCCGACCAAAGCTCGATCGTTGGCAGCCTTTCTAGCCGTATACTTGGGGCATTTTGGGACGGCGATCCGGACGCCGATTAAAACCTGCCGGTCGTCTAAATGGAATGGTTGGTCCGGGTCCTTACTGGACCCCGCCAACCCGATCGGGCCGGCGCACAGGGGCACCCAGACAATTGGACACGTCGCCTTTGCGCGGCGGCTTGCACTTTCTCGGATGGCCTTTTTTCTCCCCGGGCGAAATCGAGCGAGCGGTGAGGCGGAGCCTTCGATTTTGCCGATCATGTCGTGTCGCTTCGATCGAACTGCTCAGACGATGATAGCGGCATTGATTGCCGCGGCCGAAATGCGTTGTGTGAAGTACGATTTCTACGCCGTATACATACTGCCGTACAGTTCGCCCTGTCAGCAGCCTTGCCAGCAATCCGCCCTGTGTCCAACTGTCGTCGAATTCACCGGTGTCATTGAGGAATTCGTATGATCGCCTCGAAACCATCATTGCGACCGCGGGCGGGCGACGCAAGCTCTAGACTGCCACCGATCCGCTGGATAACCATGTTAGCGATATGTAGACCAAGGCCTGAGCCCGCAGCAGGAGTAGCACCACGACTAAATCGCTTTGTAAGCCCTTCGAGGTCGGGGAGGGGCACCACCGGTCCGGCGTTTGCAATAGCGATGGTTCCATCAGTTTGGACGGAAACTGTTGTCGGAACAGTGGGCAGTCCATGTATCAGCGCATTCTCGATCAGGTTACGAAGGAGGATCCCAAACGCATCGACATCCACTTTGCGCATCAAAGTGGTGCAGCCGTCGACGTTAAGATGCAGGCGTCCGGCATATTGCGGCTTTTTCCTCAGGTCGTCGATTTCCAGCCGAACCGATCGGACAAGATCGATCGCGTGATCCGCCATGCCAACCCCCGATTCGGCTTGAGCGAGCTGAAGCACTTTTTCGACAAGGCGGCCAAGGCTCGACAGCGCTTGCTCGATGCCGCGCGCACGCATTTTGGCCGACCCATTGGGAAGCTCGGCCACTAATCTCTGCATCTGAGCGATTGAACCTGCGATCGGCGTGCGCAGTTCATGCGCACTGTTTGCGGCGAACTCGCGTTCGGCCTCGAGAGCCGCCCGCAGACGATCGAGAAGCCGATTGACGGATGCCGCGATTGGAGCCAACTCTGCCGGGAAATCGCCCAAGTCCATTGGTGACAGATTGCCGCCGTCGCGCGATCCGATCTGCTGTCGCAGTACCTCGATTGGCCGCAGCGAGCGCCGGATCACGATCCACCAAACAGCTAAGCTAAAGGGCAGGAGCACGAGTGTCGGAAGGAAGACAAAAAGTGCGCCCTTCGCGATTGTGGTACGGCGGCCATCAAGCGGTTCGGCCAACTGATGATACACGCCGTCTTGGATCTCCTCTGTGTAGACGCGGTAATCAGCGTTTCCCCAAAAGCCGTTACTCAGGGGAGCATCAGGGAAGGGCTGCTGACCCTCTTCCGGTTCGGAAATAAGCACTACCCCGTACTTATTAATAACCTGCTCACGATAGGTCCAGTACTTTTTATAAGTTGGCAAGTGGTTATTGTATTGATCAACGTGTTTTCCATTCAAGACCTTGATCAGCTCTGGTTCTCTGTACTCTGCGCTCGCCTGGAGCAAGTCATCCGAACTTTCGTTTACATTATTGCAAAAAATGAACGCAGCAATGGTTGGGGCGGCGATCCAAACCAGGAGCGTTGCCCCGCCTAACCACGATATCAGCTTTCTCGTCATGCTGTTCGAGTTCGTCATGTGACCACGAGCCTGTATCCGGAGCCACGCACGGTTGCTATTCTATCCCCGCCGATCTTCTTGCGGAGCCGGCTGACATAAACCTCCACTGTGTTGCTCTCGAACTCCGAATTGAATGAATAAAGCGCGTGCTCGATCCTCCCCTTTGAAACGACCGAACCGGGCCGGCGTAGAAGGCAGTCGAGCACCGCCCATTCGCGTCCAGACAGGTGGACCTCCTGCCCGTCGCGGAAGAGGCGTCGCTCGGCTGCCTGTATGGAAAGCGTCCCAACCGAAAATTGCGGCTCCGGAAAATGCCCTTGGCGACGTGCCACTGCACGGATGCGTGCCGAGAGTTCCCCCAGATCGAACGGCTTGACCAAATAGTCGTCGGCGCCAGCGTTGAGCCCCTCGATGCGGTGCGAAATCCGATCGCGGGCTGTCAGAATGATGACCGGCGTTGTATCAAGCCCCTTGATCAGCTCCCGCAGATAGTCGATGCCATTGCCGTCCGGCAGGTGAACGTCGAGCAAAATAACGTCGTAGCCGGCCACAGCTGCATGACCGCGCGCTCCGGACAGGCCCTCGGCCCAGTCGACCGCGTGGCCACCAGCCACCAAATGATCGTGCACAGCACTTCTAAGGTCGTCGTCGTCTTCAATGAGCAGTATTCGCATCAGGCTGCCGAGCTCCGGTATGAGGGCAAGGCTCCTGCCTTATTGATCGAAGCTGACAGTAGGCTGAACCGGCGCCAGCGAATATCTGGGGGCTTTCAGGCTGCTGTCAGCTACAATTGCAAGAAAGGGGTCGTTAACAAAGCCAAACGAAGAGGCCTTATGAAACCCCTCCTGATCTCGGCACTTTTGCTCAATGTGACCACCGGCGGCTGTACACTGGTTGGCGGGCAATTCGACGTGGCGGTCAACGAATGGCAGCCGCGCCACGCGTCAATGTCCAGGCTTGAAACTGACAGGTGTCTTAAATACGAGGGCACCGTAGCGGGTGCCTCCAGTTATCGAACAGTGCCTAGCAGGTCAGAAGTGCACTTTGACCATAGGGGTCGTCCGTATTTTCGGCGCTCGCGAACAGAGTCGACGGTCAATCGATGCGCCACTGCCAGAGTCTGGAACGGTCAAGTGTTTGTTATCCCCCGTCCGGGCCATATTCTCTGCCGAGGACCAAGAAGGCCCTATTTTCGGTGCCCACGAACAGAGCCAACGGTCAATCGATGCGCCACTGCCAGGGTCTGGAACGGTCAAGTGTTTGTGATCCCCTGTCCCGGCCGTGTTCTCTGCCGAACTCGCCCTTGTAGTCGGCACACCAAAGATCGTTAGGGCGACAGCCGTTTGAAAGTGGTGTCCCCGTCGCCCTGTTGCGCCTGCGCTTGCGGCGCTCGACCATGCCGGCGGTCGAGCACGGCATGCACGGTCGAGATCGCGGGCCGGTGCACATCCGGATACAGCCGGGCCAGCCGCTCGCGTATCTTCGGCGCACCCCATGTCGGCTTGTCTTGCTTGAGGCGCACAATCAGCTTCTCGATTTGAAACGGAAGCTGATTGGCGTGGCGATAGGGCCGCCGCGATCGGTCCGTCAGCCCCTCCAGGCCGCTGTCGTTGTAGCGCGTGAGGATCTTGTAGCCGGTCTTGCGCGAGATATCGAACTCCCGGCAAAGCACCGCCATCTTCTCGCCGTCCAGCAGCCGGGCGACGAACTTCAGCCGCTCTTCCATGACGTTACACTCCTTCCAAGGCACCTTGCTCTCCTTGCAAAGGGCCGAAAGTGTAACCCATCTATCCGGAATGAACTGTCACCCATCTTTCGGGAAGGGCAGTCATGGCCAAGGCAACTGGAAGCCGAATTTTCTTTTAGAGTATGAATCAGCGCCGTCTGCCGAAAAGCGCGTCCACGATCTTCCCTTTTGAAACGACCGTGCAGGGCTGGGGCAGACGGTAGTCGAGCACCGCCCATCCGCGTCAAGTCAGGTAGACCTCCTGCCCGTCGCGGAAGAGGCGTCGCTCGGCTGCCTGTATGGAAAGCGTCCCAACCGAAAATTGCGGCTCCGGAAAATGCCCATGGCGACGTGCCACTGCATGGATACGCGCTGAGAGTTCCCCCAGATCGAACGGCTTGACCAAATAGTCGTCGGCTCCAGCGTTGAAGCCCTCGATGCGATGCGAAATCCGATCGCAGGCTGTCAGAATGATGACCGGTGCCGATTCAAGTTCCTTGATCAGCTCCCGCAGATAGTCGATCCCATTGCCGTCCGGCAGGTGAACGTCGAGCAAAATAAGGTCGTAGCCGACCACAGCTGCATAATCGCGCGCTTCGGACAGGTTCTTGGCCCAGTCGACCGCGTGGCCACCAGCCACCAAATGATCGTGCATAGCACTTCCAAGGTCCTTATCGTCTTCAGTGAGCAGTATTCGCATCATGCTGCCGAGCTCCGGTATGAGGGCAAGGCTCCCATCTTATTGGTCGAAGCTGACAATAGGCTGAACCGGCGGCAGCGAATTATTTGGGGAGCTTTCAGGCTGCTGTCAGCTACAACTTGCAAGAAAGGGGTCGTTAACAAAGCCAAACGAAGAGCCCCTATGAAACCCGTCCTGACCTCGGCACTTTTGCTCAATGTGACCCCCGGCGGCTGCATCAGCAAATTGATTTGGGAAACAGGCGCGCCGGTTCTAATGACCGACGCAGGCCGAGGTCTGGAACAGCTGGACCAGCGAACGGCGTCTTCGGTTTTTCAGGCAACAGCCACATGGAAGAATATGATTGGCTCGACCATGCGCCGAGCTTTGTCGAACGGATTGGTCGCGGGCGCACTACCACAGATTATGGCAGGTTTACGCCCTGGCCTTGACACCCGGGGTGATCGTCACCGGCGGAGCCGCGGCGTACTGATCGGATATCTAACGTCGCTGAGTCTCTCGTCGGTGCAGTGGATCTCTCGGCTTAGCCATCATGCAAAAAACGACGGTTCCGCGACACCACTTTTCAGGTCCGTGACACAGGCTTTGTGAGCCGATCTGTTGTTCTTACCCCAGGCTAATGGCTGAACAGCTCTGTCGCCGGCTCGATGCGCCAGATGGCGCGATGTTTTGAACCCTTTCACGAGGCGACGGCAGCAGCCGACCGGCTCTCCTATCGCGGCTCCCGCGATCCACACACCCAGCAAGGGAATCTACCATGGTAATGAAGGCACCGGTTGCCGACGCTAGGAATGGGTCGGTAGTAGATCGGCTGGTCGGCATCGACCTCGCTCGGGGCCTGGCTGTCTTCGGGATGTATGCCGCCCATCTCGGTCCCGACCCCGGCGAAGGAGGACTAGTCGGGTTTCTGATGGAACTAACCCATGGGCGGCCGTCGGCCCTGTTTGCCGTATTGGCCGGTTTTTCAATCCTCCTGATTACAGGTCGCAAGGCGCCGAAGTCGGGGATAGCCGGTAGACAGGCCATCGCCAGAGTCGCAATTCGTGCCCTTGTTTTGCTCGCGCTTGGCTCAATCCTGGGCTGCCTCGGTACCCAGGTCGAAGTCATCCTAGAATACTACGGAATTTGCTTCTTGTTGGTATTGCCGCTCCATCGGCTCAGCGCATATCAGCTGGGCTTGATCGCTGCCGCTACGGCATTAGTTCTCCCGCAAGTCCGTTCCTCCCTTCTGTCGGTTGCCCCCAACCTCCTCGACCCGGTCTTCAACCTCATGGTCAACGGCTACTATCCCGCGGTGACCTGGGTTCCTTTCCTCATCGCTGGCATGGCCATCGCGCGCCTTAATCTTAATACGCTAGCAGCGCATTGGCGCCTTGGTCTGGCGGGGGTCGCGCTGGCCGTGTTGGGCCATGGGGGATCCTTGCTCGCGCTGAGTTCCCGCGCTTTGACTGAAACCTCCTTGTGGTGGTCTGACGTTGACGGCGCTTTTGAGCCTTCCAAGTCGTCATTTATAGTCAAGTCGTCATGGATAGCCGCACCTCATAGCGAAACGACGCTTTCGATCGTGGGCAGCACCGGTTGCGCAATGATCATCTTGGCGGCTTGCATGCTCGCTGTGGATGCGCTCCCGCGTCTGCGAAAGCTGGTCTGGCCAATAATCGCAGTCGGCTCGATGTCTTTGACGGCCTATGTGCTGCACATTGCGGGAATAGCCTATCTTATGAAGATAAACATTTTCAAAGACGAGAGCCTGTCCACGCTCTTTGGCTTCGTTGTGGTTATCAGCACTTTTGCGGTGCTTTGGCTGCGCGTCTTCCAGCGAGGACCGATGGAAGTGCTGATGGGTAGGGTCGCAGATCTCGCGCGTCACATCCGCTGAGCACCGCCGCGCCCCGGCCTCCCGATCACATTACGGACAAGGTGGGGCTTTGTCCAAAGCTTGTTCGCGGCAGGGGAGGGTACTTCCTCCCACCCTGCCGCCTTGTTGATGGAAGCTAAAACGGTCGCGCAGGCGCTAGAGTTGCATCGGCATAATCAGCTTAAACTCGCGAAGTTAAACCCGCGGTTGGTCTATCTCGGCCCGCCTCACCTGAAAGGCTAAGGTATCCGTTTCGGTCAAGGGTTTTAGGGGCCATTTTCGCTGCGCCTTGAGGAGAGCGTTTGCTAGGATGAGGAGCTTTCGCAACAAGATGATGACCTTTGCGGGTTTGCCTGCCGCCTTTAGCGCCTGGTATTTTGCCTTGAGGTCGGGGTTGAAGCGCAGGGCGAAGGGCCGGGCATGTAGAGGGCCTGGCGAACATTGGCCCGGCCGCCCAGGCGCGGCCGCTCCATTTTGCCGAGGCCGGCGAGGCTTGCGGCCTTTGGTTCCGAGTTCCGGCATGTCGATGGTGAGTGTGCAGGCGGTGGCATCCGATGCGCCATATGCTGGTCAGGATTTCGCGGCGCTGGACAGCGTCGGGATCGGCTTTCATGAGGGTAAGCATCGTCTGATCGATATCGCTGAGTTCACGTGGATCTGCTTCCAGCCACTCGTTGTTGTGGCGCCTGAGCAAGGCAAGCGGTCAAGGTCTGGCTCTGGTGCTGGCTGCGGTGCGATCCCCGCACGGGCCAGGTGCCGATCGTGTCGACGATCCACCTCGCCGCGACCAGAGAGCTGCTACTCTCTTCCGCTGTTCATTCTGGCCTCTTCGCAATGAATGTCATAAAATCACCTGTCGCAATTAATGGTTTTTGATTTGGCTCCAGCAGCTGGCAGATATCGCCGAGAGTTCCGCAGAGAGCGTCGAAAGTTTTGGCCGCCTTCTTCCGCAGCCGCGCCTTGAGTTTTGAGCAGACCTGTCTTGATCGGGTTGAGATCGGGCGAGCATGGCGGCAGGATCAGGAGCCAGTGCCCTTTGGCCAACCAGTGGGCGGCGCGTACCTTGCCGACAATCTGGGGTTCCGAACCCGACAGTTGGTTTTCAACCCGACAGTGGCCCGCCTCAGAGCAGGCTACCGCCCTTCGGAGCAGGCAGAAGCTAATCGAGGTTCGCGGGTTCCGGTTTGAATGTGCAGGTCGCTGCGCGCCTGATCTTTCGGTCTGGCGGCACATGACAAAAACCCTCATTTTGGCCGACGATACCCGGTCAGGAGCGGGTATCGCAGTCGAGAAGCGACCCGAGCACGTCCACAAGATGTGCCGAGTTTGCAAGGTGTGTCATTGTTTCTGTCAACGTTCGAGCGACAGCGCACGACGAAACGTCTGGCATACGCCTCGTCTGGCACGCGCCTCGCATATGTTGCAGTTGCTGCTGGAGATCAGGCGATCGAGTGGGCCTTGCAATTTTCCGATTTTGATGCGCCTAAAGTCTCGTGTACAAATCAGGCTGGCGTGAATGGCCTGCCTAAGTTGCGACTTATTACAAAGGAATGGATATGGCGACTGGAACGGTGAAGTGGTTCAACAGCACGAAGGGTTTTGGTTTTATTCAGCCTGACAACGGCGGTCAGGATGTCTTTGTCCACATTTCCGCTGTTGAACGAGCGGGCCTGTCGACCCTTAATGAGGGCCAGAAGATCAACTACGAGGTGGAACAGGATCGCCGCACGGGAAAGTCCTCTGCAGGCAGCCTCAGCAAGGCTGGCTAACGGTCCGGGAAAGCCTTGGCAAGGTTCGTCATCGCCGGAACGCATTGACGGCTCGAAACCCGGGCCGGAGCATGCAAGTTAATGCCGCGGCAGGGATTGCTGGAGCCATCATGAATTACTCTGGAAATGAGGCTCTTGGACGGGAAAGGCGGGGCTCATCCCCGCCCTTTGATTCCGCGCAGATTGGGCCAACGGCTGCTGCGCGTCCGAACGACTGTTGATACGGATTTAGGCTGCGACCTTCTTGCGGGTCCGTTTCGCCGGCGCCGTGGCTGGGGCTTCCGGCTCTTTCGGTTTGCGGCCGAGTCCCATGGTCTTGGCCAAGGCGGAGCGCGCAGCGGCGTAATTCGGCGCCACCATGGGATAATCCGACGGCAGACCCCATTTGGCGCGATATTCGTCTGGGGTCAGACCATAGTGCGTCGCCAGATGGCGCTTTAGCGATTTGAATTTCTTGCCGTCTTCAAGGCTAATGATGTAGTCCGGTTCGATCGACTTTTTGATCGGGACAGCAGGTTTTTTTACAGGCACAGGCTCTTCTGCCGGTATGAGTCCAGCCGTGCCGTTTAGAGCCCCGTGCACTTGGGCGATCAGGGCAGGAAGCT
Source organism: Mesorhizobium sp. M4A.F.Ca.ET.022.05.2.1 (assembly GCF_003998845.1). Lineage (NCBI taxonomy): Bacteria > Pseudomonadati > Pseudomonadota > Alphaproteobacteria > Hyphomicrobiales > Phyllobacteriaceae > Mesorhizobium > Mesorhizobium sp. M4A.F.Ca.ET.022.05.2.1. The sequence continues at coordinate 51,891 of NZ_RZOJ01000004.1, forward strand.
CCCCCGCCGGGACGGGGTTGTTGGAGACGTAGGCTGATACAACATCGGCAGTGAGCTCGATGAGGATGTCGGTCTTGTGGGGTTCTTCTGTCATAAACTTCTCCGGGCAGCTTGAAACACAGTTGGGCGAAGTGTCGCTTCATAGTGGCGGTTGCCGCTGAAAGCAAATGGATCGACGGGTGCGCTGCTCCTCCACCATTGAAGTCTCGGCGACGCATCCCGTCATCGTCCATCGCTAAAGGCAGCGTATTGAATTATGGGAGCGGTCGCGCCCGCCCCACCATAGCGATACAGCAAGACAATCAAAAAAGCCGGTCTTTGCTTGGCCCCAAATCTTTTCTCCTTTCGTGAACGCTGAGCTGCCAAGCTGCTACAGTTCACCTCGCGGGGCAACCGTGCACAACACAGGAGTCGCCCGAGCGATACATTCTTCACTTGCCGCTTATCAGCGCTGGTGATTGCACTTTGCAGCCTGCCTCCGGACCCGCAGCGCTCACGCTGTTGGTTTTGCGCCTGCAGGCGTCGGAAGTCGGATCGCCGCAGCTAATTTCCTCAGGCGGACGAATTCAACAAATCGATTGTTTGGATCGAAGGCATCCACACCATCGATGCCTCTAGAATAGGATCCAGCTACAATCACCGTGCTGTAATGGCAGGGACGGCCAGCACAAGCGCGACACGATCCGGCGGGTCCATCGCTGCGTTACGTATTCATGGCTACTGCATCGGGCGCTCGGTCGACCGCCTTAAGCCAGGTCGCCGCATTGCGAGACGGTGACCGGCGAGGGAGAGGGCGCTCTGGCAACGAAGCGAGGCGGGTGGCCTTGCGGGTGGCCGCGTGATGTCATCCGGCTCTCCTGCCGATCTCTGCCGGCCAGATCTGGAGCAACTGTTTTGCATAGATATGGCTCTCTTCAGGGGGCCATCTATGATGGGAGCCGAGCGCGTGTTCGAGCCGGGGAACAGGCTGCGCATGCACTGTGCCCACCTATTGCGATCGTGCTAACCTTGGTTGTTTGGACTTGCCGTTAAAGGCAAGCGACAGATTGAAGTTATGCTGCACCATCTGATTGCCTGGCTCGTTTTCGAGAGCTCGCCGATACAGGGCCTGTGCCGCGTCATGCCGCCCCTCAATGTCCAAAATCACGCCCTTCGCATTCAATGCACGTACGTTTCCTGGGGCTGCAACCAAGACGCTGTCGAGCACCTCAACCGCTTCGTGCGGGCGCTTCTGGCCCACCAAGGCATTTGTAAGTCGTATCGCCGCATCAACATTGTCCGGGTGCTGCTTCACCTCATCCCGCAAAGCCCGCTCTTGAACATCCTGACCAACTTCGCGCAAAATGCGTTCGCGCATAGCCGGATCGATTTGATCGGCGCTGAGCAACTCGGGGGAAGATGTCTCCTGCACGGAAAGAGCCGGCTTTTGCCAGCTGGCGCAACCGCCCAAAGGCAGAATGGCGAGTACGGCAAAAAGAAGTGAGTTCCGGCGCAGAAACATAGGCGATGGAGAAACTGTATTACTATTCATGTTATCTCTCAGTTATCGGGGAGGCGCGTGGCGTTCAGTTAGGAAAGGTGGGACTACTCTAACAATCCGCTGTTCGATCCGTGCGGGAGTGTGACGGATCCTGCGGGGCGAATTGTAAAGTCGGAGGCGAGGTCTTGATAAGACAGCACGGCGAGATCAACCCCGTTTCGCGTCAGAAAGCCGCGGACGAAACGTCGGACATCCATCGACGTCAACAGAATAGGGCGGGTTTGACCCGGTTCTGCGTTCGAAAGGACCTGACGTATCTGTGATAGCATCGCTTCGCTTTGCCGATCCTCCAGTGCGAGATAGGGGCCTGCATCCGAATCTCGAACCGCGCCACGCATCACATCCTCGCTCTCGCGCTCGACGACCAGGGCGGACACGATGCCCTCCGTGTTGGCATGGCGGTGGCAGATCTGTCGCTTCAAACCAGAACGGACATATTCCGTCAGCAGGGCAACGTTCTGCTCACGCTCGCTCCATTCGGCCAATGCCTCCAACACGAGACGGGTGTGGCGGATTGGGATACCTTCCTCCAGGAGGCGGCGCAGAACATCGGCAATCCGAGGAATCGGCGTCGTGCGTAGCACCTCTTTCACAAGCTCAGAATATTCCTGCTCCATTCGGCCCAGGAAATGTCGGGTCTCTTGGATGCCCACCAATCGCGGTGCGTAGCGGGTCAACGCTGCATGGACGCGCAAGGCGAGGAGTTCGCCGGGAGCCCTATGCTCCGTGCCGGCGCCCGTAAGGGCCTTTGCAGGGGTATGTTCAACCGGGAGTGTGTCCGTTTTCGGCTCACGTCTAAGGGGGACACCGCTCGAGTCGACGTGCGCTACATCGGCTCGGAGCGCCATCTGGTTTGGATCTAAGGCGTCCTGTTCGACTGGCACGCCCTCGACATCAATTCGGAATTGCGATTCAGGCAGCTGCTCGTCAACCAAGACAGGGATGCGAGGAACGATAATGCCCAGATCGGCTGTGACCAGGAGCGAAACGCGCCCAATATGTTTTTGCAATTCGGCTTGATCGACCGCCTGCATAAGATCTGGCGCTAGAAAAAATGCGATCGGGAATTCCTTCGCAGGCGCGGCTTGCTTAGGCTCCGCTGCAGTTCCACCTTTCGCATCGGCAGTGCCGGCGCCCAGCACATCAGCCTTGACAATGCTTACCGCAGCGAACACTGCGGCCAGCATCAGAAAGACGGGGAGGGGAAACCCAGGAACGAACCCCATTACAACCAGGACGCCGGCCGCCAGTCGCAAGGCTCGAGTGCTGGCCGTGAGCTGACTGACCATTTCTGTACCGAGGTTGATCCTCGCCGTCCCAGTCACACGGGTGACGATGGTCGCCGCAGTAATGGAGAGCAGAAGGGCCGGAATCTGCGATATCAATGCATCGCCTATCGTCAGCAGAGTGTAGTGATGCAGTACCTCGCCGAAGGACATGCCCTTGGAGAGCAGGCCGATCGAAATTCCACCCAGCATGTTGATGCAGATAACCACCAGCCCGGCGATGGAATCGCCCTTCACAAATTTCATCGCGCCGTCCATCGCGCCATAGAGTTGGCTTTCCTTCTCCAATTCGGCGCGCCGCCGGCGGGATTCGTTGGCATCGATGTGGCCGTTGCGTAGCTCTGCGTCGACCGCCATTTGCTTGCCCGGCAGAGCATCCAGCGTGAAACGCGCCGCCACTTCTGCCACCCGTTCGGCACCCTTCGCGAGGACCATGAATTGCACCATGGTGACGACCAGAAATATGACGAAACCCACCACGATATTGCCTGAAATGACGAAATCGCCAAAAGTATGAATAATGCTGCCGGCCTCCCCCTCGGCCAGGATCAGTCGCGTCGTTGCGACCGTGAGCGCGAGACGGAATACAGTGGAAATCAAAATAACGCCGGGCAAAGAGGAAAAATCAAGTGGAGTACTGACATACAGGGCAACCATCATCAGCAGTATGGCCAACCCCATATTGAATCCTATCAGGGCGTCGACCACCACGACCGGGATAGGCATGACCATCATCGCGACAGCCAGAAGCAGCATCAACGCAACCATTAAATCCGGGCTGGCCGGCGCACGCTTGATGAAGTCACGCAGGACGTTGGCCATCGAGACACCTTTGCAATCGGTTGAGACTTACTCTGCTGTTACGCCATGAAACGTGGCTTTCGAACTCCGAAGGCGCCTCAGCCTTGGCCAGCGCGTGACCCTGCATGAGAGCCACAAGCAGGCGCGAAATGGCTGGGCAGCAAATGTTTCCAACGCAGCCAGCTTGTCAGCACCGAGCGCGACAGGATGTTTGGCTGGCCATAGAGTGCTGCTTGATGGGGCCTGCGAGCTTTCAATATTGGAGAGCAGCAATGCGGCCATTCCTGCTCAGCAGCACACGGCTGTCCTCAATACGTTCGACCACCCATCCATCAGCCAAAATGGCGCCGACAAAATACTTCTCGCTGTCGATGACAATATATGGTTGGACCCCATGCCACACAGCTTCGACCGCGATTGCGGATGGCGCCTTCTCCTCTTTGATGAGCACTCCGTTCACCAGTGTTAGAGTACCCTTGGTGCGACGATCGAACGATTGCTGAAGCTTCTGCCAGCTGATGACCGATTCAGACGTGACGGTGCCTTCGGCGGTCACAACACCCTTTGCCGACCCAATCTTGACGTCGAGAAGACCCGCTCGATCGACTTCCTCCTGCAGCTCTTGGGCCGCTGCCTCCGTAAGTTCATTGTCAGCGCGGTGACTGATCGTTCTGGACGCGACTTCAGCCCGAAGTGAATTGGGGCTCGATCCACTTGCATTGCCAAGATAGGAGATCGTGCCTGAAAGCGCGCCGATCCCGAGTGAGCTGATTATGACCATGGCGAGCACACCGATCGGTAGGCGCGGTATGCCGGTCGAACCAGGCGGCTCTGCATCCTGCACGGACAAAGCAATGGACATCTCGCCTACGAGCAGGACGACAGGAAGGGGCACAACAACGGACTGGCCTGCGGCGATATTCCGGTTGCCCTCGATACTGAGTCCGGGTGCAAGCGCCTCCAGTTCGATCGACTTGCCAAGAAGAGTTACACGAAGGTGATGCGGTGCCAGTCCCTGCTCGACAAAGACCAAATCGGCATCGAAGCCGCTGCCGATTAAACACTTTTGAAGATCCGTCTTGCCGGTCAGACCGCAATAGTGCCCCGAACGCACTTCGAAACGGAGGGAAACGGCGTCATCCACAGAGCATCTCTCAAACAGGATAGAAGCCGCATGGCAATTGCCATGCGGCTCATTTCGGGACTACGTCGCGTCAATAAGGAGACGCGCTAGGGGGCAGTCTAAAACCCGCTTCCGACATTACGAAACGCGTTCGTCGGCGGCCTTCTTGATGGTCTGGAGATTGGTCGTTAGAGTGCGCAACTGGAC
>NZ_RZOJ01000500.1:0-3900 GCF_003998845.1 Mesorhizobium sp. M4A.F.Ca.ET.022.05.2.1
CTTCTCGTCGTCAGGCTCGATCGCCGAAATGTCGAGCATGACATACATGCCGCCCTCGGAGCCGCGCACGGTGACGTCGTTCATGCCGCGGATCGCTTCGAGGAACAGCGTGCGCCGCGCGGCGTAACGCTCGGCAATCGCCTTGACGCCGTAGCCGTTTTCGAGCGCTTCGGCGCAGGCGATCGAGATGAAGGCCGGCAGGCCGTAGGTCGTCACCAGGTTGAGGTTGATGAGCAGCGCGATCATTTCCCTGGGGCCGGTCAGCCAGCCCATGCGCCAGCCGGTCATGCCGTGGCTCTTCGACATGGAATTGATGACCAACGTGCGCTCCGCCATGCCGGGCAGGGAACGCGGCGAGATGTGCTCGCCGCCACCCAGCGTCCAGTAGACTTCGTCCGACAGCAGCCAGAGATCATGCTCCCGGCAGACTTTGGCCAGGTCCTCCAGCCGCTCGCGCGAATAGACCGCGCCGGTCGGGTTGTTCGGCGTGTTGATCAGAATGGCGCGCGTGTTGGGCCGCAGTGCGGCGCGGATCATCTCGGCGCGTGGCTGGAAGCCGTCCTCGGCCGGCGTCTCGACAACGGTGAAGTCGGCGCCGGCGGCGCTGAAGGTATTGGGATAGGTGGCGTAATAGGGCGCGACGACGATGGCGTGATCGCCGGGGTCGAGCACGGCCTGCACGGCGGCATAGAGCGCCGCCTGTCCGCCCGGCGTGGCGATGACCTGGTCGGGCTCCGTCACGACGCCGGCGCAGGCGGTCGAGGCCGCCGCCATCGCCTTGCGCAGGCGCGGCTGGCCGGGAAGGGGCGTGTAGTGGTGGTTGCTGGCCCGAACCGCAGTCACGCAGGCCTCAATGGTTTCCGAAGGCGTGTCGAAGTCGTGGTCGCCGACCGAAAGCATGATGATGTCCTCGCCGGCCTGCTTGCGGGTCCAGGCCGAGAAATGCACCTCCCATCCGTCCTTGCCCGAGGGCACAATGCCGGCAATGCGCGATGAGGGTCTGGGCATTACGGAACTCCCGAGATTTTGTGACCGGCCTGCTCGAGCCGGCCGCGTAGGGCAGCGATATGGGCGGGGCCGACCTCGCAGCAGCCGCCGACGATATGGGCGCCGGCCTCGACCCAGCCGATGGCCTGCCCGGCATAGGCTTCCGGGTCGAGATCATGGCGCGCATGCAGCACGTCGACCGTGCCGCCATGCTTCAGCGCCTCGACCGCGGTGAAGCCGTTGGCATAGGCGCCGACCGGCCCCCCAAGCGCGATCAATTCGGGCAATGCGGCGCTGACGGCTTCCGGCCGGCAGCAATTGACCAGCCTGGCGGCGACCGGCAGGTCACCGAGCGCGGCCGACGCGGCGGCGATCGCCTCCCCGCTGCGCAGGCGCGGCGCGCCATGGTCGGCGAGCGTCCAGGATACCCAGACGGGTTTGCCGCTTTCGCTCGCCGCGGTGACGGCGGCGCGCGCCTCGTCGGCCGAGGCCATGGTCTCGCACAGGAAGAGATCGACGCCATCGGCCTGCTCGGCGACGATGCGGCGGTAGGTATCGAGTGTCTCCTGGAAGGAGATGGTCAGCGCCGGCGCGTAGCTGCCGAAAAGAGGCGACAGGCAGCCGGCGACGGCTGCGTCGCCGGCTTGTTCGCAAGCTTGCTTGGCAAGCTCGACGCCGCGGGCCTGAAGCTGCTTGAACAGGTCTTCCGCGCCTTCGCGCGCCAGGCGCTCCGGGGTCGCGGAATAGGTGTTGATGGTGATGACGCGGGCGCCCGCCTGGATGAACTCCGCATGCAGGTCGCGCACCAAATCCGGTTCGTCGATCAGCACCCTGGCCGACCACAGTGGCGTCGGCTCGGATTTGCTGCGCCGGACCAGTTCCTGGCCCATGCCGCCATCAGTGAGAATTACGGACTTCATGCCCTTAGTCTTTCATTGTTCGGATCCCAGAGCGGCTCGTCCTTCTGCACCACCGCCTTGAAACGGTCGCCGAAGATCTCGATCTCCAACGGGGTGCCGGGCTCGGCGAGGTCGGCGCGCAGCATGCCGAGTGCGATCGATTTGTCGATGCGATGACCCCAGCCGCCCGACGTCGTCTCGCCGACGATCCTGCCGTCATGCCAGAGCGTCGACATATAGGGCGCGTCGCAATCGCCGGGGTCCTCGACGACCAAAGTGACAAAGCGCTTCTTCACGCCCTGCTGCTTTTCGTTGAGCAGTGCCCCCTTGCCGCGGAACTCGGGCTTGTCCCATTTTACGAAGCGCTCCAGTCCGCCCTGCAGGATCGAATAGTCGGTCGAAAGATCGCCCTTCCAGGCGCGGTAGCCTTTTTCGAGCCGGAGCGAATCCAGCGCATACATGCCGAACGGCTTCAGCCCGTGGTTTTGTCCGGCGGACCAGACGGCATCGAAGACCGTTGCCGTGTCGGCGACCCTGGTGTGGATCTCCCAGCCGAGCTCGCCGGCGAAGGAGACGCGCACCAGCTTCGCCCAGCGTCCGGCGATCGTCGTTTCCTGATGCGTCAGCCAGGGAAGCGTGAGGTCGGCGGCGCAGACCCCGCCCAGAATCTTGCGCGAGTTCGGGCCGGCGAGGATCTGGGTGGAATACTCCTCGGTGCGGTCGGTCAAGGTGAGGGTCGCATTCTTGGGCATGCGCGATTTCAGCCATTCGAAATCGTGCCATTGCGCGACCGCGGCGGTGATCAGCGTCATCTGGTCCTCGCCATGGCGCACGACCGACATTTCGGTGACAATTCGGCCCTTGTCGTCGGAGAAATAGACGAGGCCGATGCGGCCGGGCTTCGGCACCAGGCCGGTGACCTGCAGCGCCAGCCAGTCGGCGGCGCCCGGACCTTCGAGGTTGAAGCGCGAGAAGCCGGGCAGGTCGAGGATGCCGGCGGCATCGCGCACTGCCAGGCATTCCTCGCGCACGCGGTGCTGCCACGGCCCGTCGCGGCGGAAGGTCAGCGTCGATTCCTCCGACGTGTCGTCGCCGGGCTGAGCGTACCAGGTGGCGCGTTCCCAGCCATTGTAGGCGTCGAACTGGCCGCCGAGCGCCTTGATGCGATCGTGCAGCGGCGACAGCTTGCGGTTGCGGCCCTCCGGCCAGGCGTGGCGCGGGAACTGGATGGCGTATTCGTTGCCGTAGATCTCCATGCCCTTGGCGACGCAATAGTCGGGTGCCGAGGCAAAGCTGGTGAAGCGGCGCGGATCGCAGGACCACATGTCCCATTCAGTCTGGCCTTCGGTGACCCACTCTGCCAGCACCTTGCCGGCGCCGCCGCCTTGCGCGATGCCGAAGGTGAAGACACAGGCCTCGAAGGCATTGGGCACGCCGGGCATCGGGCCGATCAGCGGATTGCCGTCCGGCGCGTAGGGGATAGGCCCATTGATCACCTTGGAGAGGCCGGCGGTGCCGAGGATCGGCACGCGCGCGACGGCGTCGGCAAGGTAGTGCTCCAGCCGGTCGAGATCGTCGGGGAAGAGCTGGAAGGAAAAATCCTCCGGCATCGGGTCGTTGTGGGTCGCCCAATGCGCGCGGCAATTGCGCTCATAGGGGCCGAGGTTCATGCCGGTCTTTTCCTGGCGCAGATAGTAGGAGGTGTCGACGTCGCGCAGCAGCGGCAGCTTTTTGCCCTGTTCCTTCGTCCAGGCGGCAAGCTCGGGGATCTCCTCGAACAATATGTATTGATGGCTCATCACCATCATCGGCACTGCGCGGCCGAACATTTTTCCTAGCTCGGCGGCGCGGTAGCCGGCGGCATTGACCACGATCTCACAGCGGATTTCGCCCTGCGGTGTGGCGACCACCCATTCGCCGTTCTCGCGGCGAGCGCCGGTGACCGGGCAGAAGCGGATTATCCTGGCGCCCATGTCGCGCGCGCCCTTGGCCAGCGCCTGCGTCAGCTGCGCCG
>NZ_RZOJ01000501.1:0-3879 GCF_003998845.1 Mesorhizobium sp. M4A.F.Ca.ET.022.05.2.1
TCACCGTTCCGAGCGCCATGACGATCGGCAGCGAGCGCGGGAAGCGCAGCTGGCTCCAGATGTAGAGCGGCAGCGTCGGCTCGGTGCCGGCGAGGAAGAAGACGACGATGAACTCGTCGAAGGAGATCAGGAAGGCAAGCATGAAGGCCGACAGCACGGCCGGCACACTCAGCGGCAGCATGACGCGTCGGAACGTCGTCCAGTCGGACGCGCCGAGGTCGAGCGCCGCCTCGCGGATGGTCTTCGGGATGGCGGCGAAGCGGCTGCGCATGACGACCACTGTCGTCGGCAGCGCGACCAGGATGTGGCCGAGCACGATGGCGACGCGCGACGGGCCGAGGCCGATCAGATTGACCAGGATCAGCAGCGAGATGCCGACGATGACGCCGGGAATCAGGATCGGCAGCCGCGCGATGGCGCTGATCGTGGCGGCGAGCGGCGAGCGGCCGAAGAGGTCCATATAGGACACGGTGATGCCGCAGAGCGTAGCGCCTGAAGCGGCGATGACGCCGATCACCAGGCTGTTGGCGAGTGCCCCCGACAAGACCGGATTGCCGTAGAGCGTCTCGTACCATTCAAGCGTGAAGCCCTGCAGCGGAAACGCAGCCTGGATGGAATTGTTGAAGGAAAACAGCGGGATCAAAAGCACCGGCAGATAGAGGAAGGCCAGATAGCCAAGCACGTAGAGGCCGAGCCAGCGACCACCTGTGTCGGTCCCGGTGCGCGTCGCGCTCATGTGCGGCTGCCAAATCTGCGGTCGGCGCCGCGTGCGACCAGCACCACGCACAGGATGACCAGCATGACGCAGACGGAAAGTGCGGCGCCGAACGGCCAGTCATTGGCCTTGCCGAACTGCGACTGGATCAGCGTGCCGATCATGGTGCTGGCCGGGCCGCCGACCATGGCCGGCGTGACGTAGTCGCCGACCGTCGGCACGAAGACGACGAGGGCCGCCGCCAGCACGCCCGGCATTGAATTCGGCAGCACGACGCGGCGGAACGCCGTGAACGGACGGGCGCCGAGATCGGAAGCGGCTTCGAGCAGCGATTTCGGGATCGTGTCCAGCGCGACATAGATCGGCAGGATGGCAAAGGGCGCGTAGGCGTGGGCAAGCGTGACCACCACCGCTGCCGGCGTGTTGAGGAAGGCCAGCGTCGGCTCCGACCAGATGCCGCTTTCGATAAAGGCCGAGTTGAGCACGCCATTGTAGGCAAGCACGATCTTCCAGGCGAAGACGCGCAGCAGGTAGCTTGTCCAGAACGGCAGCGTCACCAGGAAGAGCAGCAGGCCGCGGCGGCGTCCGGCATGGAAGGCGAGGTAGTAGGCGACGGGATAGGCGGTCACCACGGTCACCAGCGTCACAAGGCCGGCGATCACCAGCGAGCGCAGCGTCACCGTCCAGTAGAGCGGATCGGTCGCCACGGTGACGAAGTTCGCGGCGGTCAGGCCGACGCCGAGCAGCGAGCCGTCATTGCCTCGGAAGGCAAGGAAAATCACCAGGCCGAGAGCGAAGAGGATCAGGAAGAAGGTGACCAGTCCGCCCGGCAGCAGCATGGCGAGGCGGAACACCGGCGAAGCGCGAGTTTCCGGCAATGGCTGACTTGCTGCGATGGCCGACATCGATCTGCCCGTCGGAATTATGAAATCGACTTAGATTTTTTCATATTCGTGAAACTGTCAAGCTGAATCGCGCGGTGAAGGAACGTGTTCAGCAAAGTCAGCGCTCCAACGCGTCGAGCATCCGGTACCAGGCGATCGTCGCGGCAACGCCGACCTGCCGGAAGGCGTGGAACGGGATCGGCCTGATCGGCGACAGCGGGAACGGCAGTTGCCGCGCATCGCCGCTCGCCAGGTAGCTTGCCATGCGCTTGCCGAGCGCGCTCATCAGGCCAACGCCCCTGCCCTGGCAGCCGACGACGGCAAGCAGGCCTTTTTCGGGCTCGTGGATATGCGGCAGGTGATCCGGCGTCATCGCCACGCGGCCGAACCAGCGTTTCTCGATCGCGACGCCGGCAAGCGCCGGATAGAGACGGATCAGGGCACGTTCCAGATGCGCCCAGTCCGCGGCGCTGGAGGGCAGCGCCATGCGCCCGCGCCCGCCGAGCACCAGGCGACCGTCGGCGCTTCTGCGATAGTAGACGAGGATGCGGCGCGAGTCCGACACCGCCTGCCCGCCCGGCAGGATGCCGGCGCCAACATCGGCCGGCAGCGGCGCAGTGGCGATCTGGAAGGAGTGCAGCGGCACGATGGTCCGCGCGAGGCCAGGCAGAACGCCATCGGTGTAGGCGTTGGTGGCAAGCACGACCGCCCTCGCCCGCACCTCAGCGCCGCTTTCGGTCGAGATCCGCCAGAGACTGGCGTCCTTGGCGAGCTTCACCACCTTCTGCCGTTCGGCGATCCCGACGCCAGCGGCAGCAGTGACCCGCGCCAGTTCCACCGTATAGGCTAGTGGATCGACGACGCCGGCGCGGCGGTCGAGCCAGCCGCCGAGATAGCCCTGGGCGCCAGTCATGGCCGCGATCTCGGCCTGGCTGAGCAGTTCGACGTCGGCGCCACGTGCCCGCCACTGGCGATCCCGGTTTGCTGCCGCAGTCAAAGCGGTCTCGGTGTGCGCGGCTTGGATCCAGCCGTTGCGGGTGAACGGCACCGCCAGCTTCTCGTCGCGGATCAGGTCGAACACCGCATCGGCTGTCGAGGCGGCAAAATTGACCAGCGCCTCGCCGCGCTCCTTGCCGAAATGCTCGACCAGCCATTCCGGATCGTATTTCAGGCCGGGGATGACCTGACCGCCATTGAGACCCGAGGCGCCCTCCCCGATCGCTCCGGCCTCCAGCACCTGGACGGCGAGACCCTGCCGCGCGGCATGGAGCGCGGTAGAAAGGCCCATGATGCCGCCGCCGACGATGACCGCATCGATCGGCCCGGCTGGCGTTTGCGGCTGCAACGCGAACACCGTCTTGGGCTTCTGCCAGATCGGGTCCGAAAACAGCTTGGGCAAGGATCACCTGGGAGATGCAATGGGCTTGTGAAAATCCTATTGTTGATTTCACGGATTTGAAAGTGCGTTCGATTGTGCCAGCCGGCCCGTGGCTGCGGACCGCGCTCGCCCTGGCACACAAATGATCCCGTTGGCGGGATGGACGTCTCGACCAAATCCGGGGAAAGTGCCGCGCGCCAAAGAGAGGACCGAAGCCATGACCGACCCGACCCGCCTGCCCGCCGACGGCCTCTTCATCGGCCGCGCCAGGACCAGCGAAACGGCCTATCCGCTGGTGGTCACGGTGCGCGACGGCATGGTCTTCGACATCACCTCGAGCGCGGCGCCGACCGTGCGCGACCTCTGCGAGTTGCCAGACCCGGCTGGCTATGTTCGCTCCGCCAAGGGCAAGCCGATCGGCGCGCTTGAAGACATCACCGCCAACAGTTTCGAGGCAGAGCGCGACGCGAAGAAGCCCTTCCTGCTCTCGCCCGCCGACCTGCAGGCGGTGAAGGCTTCCGGCGTCACCTTTGTGGTCAGCCTGCTCGAGCGCGTCATCGAGGAACAGGCGCGTGGCTCGGCGGAGAAGGCCGATGCCATCCGTGCCGACATCGCCGGGCTGATCGGCCACGACCTCTCCAAGCTGAAGCCCGGCTCGCCGGAAGCGATGGAAATCAAGGCCAAGCTGATCCAGCGCGGCGCCTGGTCGCAATATCTGGAAGTGGGCATCGGTCCGGACGCCGAGATCTTCACCAAATGCCAGCCGATGGCGTCGGTCGGCTTCGGCGCCGATGTCGGCCTGCACCCGGTCTCCACCTGGAACAATCCGGAGCCGGAGATCGCCATGATCGCCGACAGCACCGGCCGCATTGTCGGCGCTACGCTCGGCAACGACGTCAATC
>NZ_RZOJ01000502.1:0-3845 GCF_003998845.1 Mesorhizobium sp. M4A.F.Ca.ET.022.05.2.1
GGTGAACCGTTCGTAAACCATTTCAGGCCTACGGTTTCCAGCGGGGCCGGGCCGTTCCGGCAAGGGGCGTAAGCAGGCGGTATGATTGTTTCGCATTTCCTGAAATGGATTGACACGGCAAGGGTTGCAGAGCGCGCCGCCGCGGCCAGCGCGCTGGCTCGCGCCTATATCAATTCCGACCTGCCTTTCGAGGACCGCTGCGCCGCGGAAGCCGCGCTGACGCTGCTGCTCGATGATGCCTCGTCGAAAGTGCGGCTGGCGCTGGCCGAGGCGCTGTCGATGAGCCATCACGCGCCGATACAGATCATCAGCGCGCTGGCTTCCGACCAGCCGGAAGTGGCCGCGATGGTGCTGGCGCGTTCGCCGCTGCTTACCGATGCCGATTTGATCGATCGGGTCGCCGGCGGCCAGAAGGCGACGCAGAAGCTGATCGCCGACCGGCCTGTCGTCTCGATGGCGCTGGCGGCGGCGATCGCCGAAATCGGCGAGCCGGAGGCCTGCGCGGTGCTGCTCGCCAACAGCGGCGCCGACATCGCCACGCTAAGCTTCCGCCGCATGGCGGAGCGCCACGGCCATCTGCCGCTGGTGCGCGAGGCACTGGTAGCCGACCGCCGCTTGCCCGCCGACTGCCGGCACATGCTCCTGGTCAAGCTCGGCGAAACGCTGAAAGGTTCGCCGCTGGTGCTGGCGCTGATGGGCGCCGCAAGAGCCGACCGCGTGATGCGCGATGCCTGCGCGAAGGCCTCGGTGACACTGATCGAAGGCACGCGTGCGGAGGAGCATGCAGCGCTCATCGAGCATCTCAGGCTGCGCGGTGACCTGACCGCCAGCTTCATCATCCGTACCATCGCGCATGGCAAGGTCGACTTCTTCGGCTCAGCGCTGGTGGCGCTCGCTCAGCAGTCCGAGCAGCGGGTGAGGGCTCTTCTGGCCGGCGGCCATGACGTAGCGCTGCAGGCTCTGTTCCGCAGCGCCGGCCTTGCCGCGGCCACCCACGGCATCATCCTGCGTGCGCTCAAGGTGTGGCGCGAAGTGGCCAATGGCAAGCGCATCGCCGGCGTGCAGGAAGTGAGCTGGCTGATGCTGAAGGAGCTCGGCGGGCAATCGGCCGAGGGCGATCTCGCCGGGCTGGTGAAGTCGATCCATCTCGAAGCCCTGCGCTACAATGCGCGCGGGCATGCCCTTGCCATAGCGGCGGCCTGACCTGACGCAATTCCGGACGGAAAACCCGTTTCTTACTTCCCGGAATTGCCTAGGCCTTGTTCTTCATGAAGAAATCGGGGTGGTCCTCCATCGCCGCGGCGATGATGCGCAGCGAGGCGGCGATCTGCAGCATTTCGGGCCGGTCGCTTCGCTCGGCGATGCTCGCCGCATATTGCCTTGCGACGGCGACGGTCGCTGTCTGCGGCTCGCCCGGCCTCCTGAACAGCAATTCCCGCGCCAGGCCGCGCAGGAAATTGCCGACCGACTCCATGGTCTCGCGCGGAACGAGGGAATTCAGCTGGGCGCTGCGCAGCCGCAGAACCTCAAGCCCGACAGTCACGACGGCGATGCTGCCGCCCAGGATGGGGTCGCCTCTGCGACCCGTCCGCTGCAACTGCGGCATCAGCTGGTTGATGCGGTCGTAGGCCAGACTCTCGAAGGCCGAACGCCGGGGGATGCGCTCATGCAGGCAAAGCCGCGCCAGGTCTTCCCGCATTGCCTGGGAGATGCGGTCGACGGTGACCCAGGGATCGGCCGGCAGCACGACGATGAAGACGCCGATGGCGATCAGAATGCCGACCAGGATCGAGGCCGACCCGGCAAGAAACGGGCCGGGATCATAGACCATCTGCTGGTGCGGGCTGAGGAAGGCAAGGAAGTTGATGGCGAAGGCGGTGGCGACGCCGACATGGCGCGGATTGGCCATGCCGAGCGCTGCCGGCACCATGATCGGCACGACGAAGAGCGCGAACCAGCCGAAGCCGGGCCACGCCGGCAGCGCTATCTGGCCGACAAGGAATGCAAAGGGAAGCGCCAGCAGCGTTCCGGTAAAGAAGCCCCAGGCCGACTGGACCGGATCGGGGCGCGAGGCGAACAGGCTGGAGACGACGGCGACGAGGATGACGGTGCCGGCCGCCTCCGACCATTTTGTCGTCAGCCAGAAGGCCGCCACCAGTAGCGTGGCGAGGCCGGCGCGCACGGCGTTGCGCCATGCGGCGTGGTAGTCCCGGTGCACGACCAGTGCCGGCTGGCGCCGGTCGCGGGACGGCCGCGAGACCGGCGAGCGCAGCGCGTCGAGGCCGCGCATCACCTGCTTCAGCGCCTCCGCGAAATCGGCGGCGATGGCAAGGCGGGTGAGGGTGCCAACCTTGTCCTCGTCGGGCCCGGCGGGCACCGGCGGGGCCTCTCGCGCCTTGCTGGCGATCGCCTCAAGCCGCGCCACCCAGGGACCGATGTCGTCGAGCGCGCCGGGTGTCGCCGCCAGTTCGCCGACGAAAGCCTTCAACTCGCTGCGAACCGGGATGAGAGCCGCGTTCTTCGGCGCGGCATGGCTATGCAATGCACGTGCCGCCGAGAGCGCCCACAGAAGCTGGCCGATCGTGCGACGGACCGGATGGGCGCGGGTGGCGAAGCTTGGCGCCTCGAGCCTTGCATAGGTGCGCATCTCGGCCAGCGTCTGGGCGTCGGTGATCAGCTTGCGCTGGAGACCGGCAAGCGTTGGGGCGTCACCGCCCGAGAAGGCGCCGCCGGCGTAGGTGGCAAGATCAAGGATGCTGCGCTTCAGCCTGGATATGATGGCGTCTGCCGCCAGCTTAGGCAGGATCAGCCGGCTGGTCAGGCCGGCGCAGACGATGCCGAGCACGATCTCGGCGCAGCGCGCGACGGCGAGATCGACGACAAGGTGCGGCTGACCGAACGCGGGCAGGCCGATGATCATCGCGGTGTAGCCGGCAAGCGCGGCGCCATAGGCTTCCGGATTGCGCAGCAGCGACGAGACCAGCGTGCAGATCCCGATCCAGATCGCGAGCGCGGCGACCAGTAGCCAAGGGTTGGCGCCGAACAGCGAGGTGATGCCGATCGCGGCCAGGCCGCCGGCCAATGTTCCGATCAGCCGGTAGAAGCCCTTGGCCAGCACCATGCCGGCGACCGGCTGGGCAACGATGAAAACCGTCATCATCGCCCATTGCGGATGATCGAGCCTGAGGGCATAGGCGGAAAGAAGCGCGACCAGCCCAGCCGACACCGTGCGCAGGGCGAAGATCCAATCCGAACGCGTCGGCTGTGTCAGTCCGCCGAACCTTGCCTCGATAACATCCTTCAGCCGCGCCAAGGTCACATGCTCGTCTCCGCACCGGAGCCTGATATGGACCGGTCGGCGGTCAGATATCCAGCACGTCCGCCTCGGCGAATTCGGCGCGCTCCTGGATGAAGCGGAAGCGCGCCTCCGGCTTGGTGCCCATCAGCGCGTCGACCGCGTCCTTGGTCGCCGCTTCGGCGTCGATCACGTCGACCCTGAGCAGCGTGCGCTTCCTGGGATCCATGGTGGTCTCCTTGAGCTGAGAGGCCATCATCTCGCCCAAGCCCTTGAAGCGGCCGATCTCGACCTTGGCGCGGCCTGTGAACTCGGTGCGCAGCAGCTCGTCCTTGTGCGCGTCGTCTCGAGCATAAGCGATCTTGCCGCCCTGCCGGATCGAATAGAGCGGCGGCACCGCCATGTAGAGATGGCCGCCACGCACAAGGTTCGGCATCTCCTGATAGAAGAAGGTGATCAGCAGCGAGGCGATGTGGGCGCCGTCGACATCGGCGTCTGTCATGATGATGACGCGGTCGTAGCGCAGGTCCTCGTCGCGGTATTTCGAGCG
>NZ_RZOJ01000503.1:0-3796 GCF_003998845.1 Mesorhizobium sp. M4A.F.Ca.ET.022.05.2.1
CAGCCGATCGTCATCCTGACCTCCAACCGCACCCGCGAGCTGGCCGAGGCGCTGCGCCGGCGCTGCGTCTACCACTGGATCGGCTATCCCGACGCCGCGCGCGAGGCCGAGATCATCATGCTGCGCGCGGGCGATGTCGCCGAGGCGACGGCGCGCGCGGTGGCCAATGCCGTGCAGCAGATCCGCGCCCGCCCGCTGGCCAAGCCGCCCGGCATTGCCGAGGCGGTGGAATGGGCGAATGCCGCCACCATTCTCGAAAAGGGCGGAAGCCCATGGCCGGAAGCCTTTCGCCGCGCCATCGGCGTGCTGATCAAGGACGAGGAGGATCTGTCCGCGATCGCGCCGGAACTTGGGAGGATCGTCGAGGAGTCACTGGCGTGAGCCGCGACCTCAACAATCCCTTCTCCCCGTTCACGGGGAGAAGGTGCCCCGAAGGGGCGGATGAGGGGCGGCGCCAACATGGGCAGACGATGGCGCTGCCCCTCACCTGCCTGCCGGCATCCTCTCCCCGTGAACGGGGCGAGGAAAGCTTGCCCCGCGCCGCCGCGCCCTTCCTTGGCTTTGCCCGCCTGTTGCGCCGCCACGCCTTCGCCGTCGCGCCGGAACAGGCCACCAGCTTCATGCAGGCGGTGACACTGCTTGGGCCGCGCTCGATGAACGACATCCGCGAGGCCGCGCTGGCGACGCTCGCGCCTTCGCCCGACCGTCGCATCGAATTCGACGCACATTTACGCAGCCACTTCTATGGCGACGTAAAACCGTCGATCGAGGGCGAAGAGGATGAAACCCGCATCAAGGACGATCGTGGCACGCGCGAAGAGCAAAGCCAGGCCGCTCGCCAGGGGAAGGGCGGCGAGCTGACCTCGGCGCGCGAGCAGTTGAGCAGCCGCGATTTCCAGCGCGACGCCGACGGTCTTGGCGCATTCCGCCGCGGGCTCGCCTCCGCCCTGCCCGCCCGCCGCTCCTTCCGCACCATCCGCACCCGCTCGCGCGGCACGCTCGACCTCAGGCGTTCGCTCAGCGAAATCGTCAGCGCCGACGGCGACATTCCTTCGCCGCAGCTCCGCCGCCGACAGACCGTGCCGCGCAAGCTGCTCCTGCTCATCGACGTCTCCGGCTCGATGAAGCTCCACACCTCCGATTACCTGAAGTTGGCGCACGCCGCCGTGCAGAGCGCCGACCGTGCCGAAGTCTTCACCTTCGGCACTCGGCTCACGCGCATCACCTCGGCGCTGCGTATCCGCGATCGCGACCAGGCGCTCGCCCGGGCAGCGGCTTTGGTCGACGACTGGGACGGCGGCACTCGCATGGGGCCGACGCTGCTCACCTTCCTTTCGGTGCCACGGTTTTCCGCCTTCGCCCGCGGCGCGGCGGTGGTCATCCTTTCGGATGCGCTGGAGCGCGGCGACCACGCCGATCTCGAGACCGCGATGCGCCGCCTGAGCGCCCGCGCCTTCCGATTGTCGCTGGCGACGCCGCTCGCCGGCGATCCGCGTTTCCGGCCGGCGACGGCGGCGCTGCGCGCCATCGTGCCGATGCTCGACGATCTTGTCGACGGCTCGTCGCTGAAGAGCCTCACGGATTTTATCCTGTCGCTCGCCCGGCCCGCTCCGTCGGCCGAGGCCATCTGGAAAAGGGTATCGTGATGCAGAAGGCGATCGACGCGCATTTCCACATCTGGCGCCAGAAGGACCAGCCCTGGCTGGTCGGACCGATGGCGCCGCGCATCTTCGGCCCCTACGAGCCGATCCGCCGCGACTATCCAATCGAGGAATTCCTCGAAGACCAGAAGGGGTCTGGCGTCGAAAAGACCGTCTATGTCCAGACCAACTGGGCCAAGGAGGATTTCGAGAAGGAAGTCGCCTTCCTGCAGAAGACCGCCGACGAAACCGGCTGGCCGCACGCCATCGTCGGCTATGCCGACATGACCGTCGACGATGTCCGGCCGCAGATCGACCGGCTAATGAAATACAAGCTGCTGCGCGGCGTGCGCATGCAGTTGCACTGGCACGAGACGCCGGCTTTCCGCTTCGCCGCCTCGGCAGACCAGGTCATCGATCCCACAGTGCGGAAGAATGTGGCGCGGCTGAAGGACTACGGCCTGCCCTTCGACCTCCAGCTTTTCCCGGCGCAGATGAAGGACGGCCTGACGCTGGTCGGCGAGAACCCCGAGACCAACTTCATCCTCACCCATGCCGGCATGCTGACCGGCATGGAACCGGAAACCACCGAGGCATGGAAGACCGGCCTGCGCACGCTCTCCGCCGCGCCCAACGTCTACGCCAAGCTGTCCGGCCTGGGCACCTTCGTCCACCGCAACGATCCGGCGCTGATCGCCTACATCGTCGACAACGCGATCGATATCCTCGGCCCGGACCATCTGATGTTCGGCTCGAACTTCCCCATCGAGAAGCTGTGGACCAGCCACGCCGAGTTGATCAAGGCGCACCGCGCGGCGGTGGCCAGGCACGGCGCAGCGGCGGAAGCGGATATCTTCTGGAACACTGCTGAAAGGGTTTATCGACCGGCGTGAGAGCCTGTACCCTGTGAGAGACGGTGGATCGGGGCGCGGCCCCGAGACGGATGAGGGCGCGACCAAAGGCGGAGGCGGAGTATGTCTCGGCGATCGGCCCAAAATCCGGATGTCAATTCCGCGGCGAATGGCCTGAAACCTCGGCGCCCGCCGCCGGCGGCAGCACCAGGAAGCGGAAGGCAGCCGCAAGACTGATTCCGCCGACCACCAGGAAGGCGATCCTGAAATCGACCAGATCGAGTGCTGCCCCGCCTCTTGCGATCTGCGACAGATTGAGGACCGCCGCCGCGACCGCTACGCCGAACAACATCGATATCTGCTGCAGCATGCTGGACAGTGTCGCCGCCGAGCTGCGCTGCGCAGCCGAGATATCGGCGAAAGCCAGCGTGTTGAGCGCGGTGAACTGCATCGAACGCGCCAGGCCGGCGACCAGCATCAGCGCCACCACCAGCGCCCGCGGCGTTTCAGGCGAGATCGCCGCGCAGGCCATCACCGCGAGCGAGGCGATCAGGCCGTTGACGACCAGCACGCGACGGAAGCCGAAACGCCTCAGCGTCGGCGTCGTCACCGCCTTCATGCCGAGATTGCCGAGGAAATAGGCCAGGACGAGCAAGCCGGCATCGACCGGCCGCAAGCCGAAGCCGACCTGGAACAGCAGCGGCAGCAGGAACGGGGTAGCATTGATCGACACTCGGAAAATCGTTCCGGCCGACAGCGTCGAGATGGCGAAGGTCAGGACCTTGAACGCCTTGAGGTCGAGCAGCGGATGCGGCGTGCGCGCGAGGTGCCGCACCGCCAGCCAGCCGATCAGCACGCCGGCGGCAATCAGCGCCACGGTCGGCAAGACGCCGTCCTCAGGATGCGCGATGCGCTCCAGCCCGTAGAGCATCGCGGCGAGCCCGAGCGAGGTGAGCACGAACCCCGGCCAGTCGAGCGGCCTGGTCTCGGCTTCGCGGTCGCCCGGAACGAAGCGGGCGACCAGCAGCAGGCCGGCCAGGCCGAGCGGGATGTTGATGAAGAAATTCCAGTGCCAGGAGAGATAGGTGGTGATGAAGCCGCCAAGCACCGGTCCGACCACCGGCGCGAACAGCGCCGGCCAGGTGATCAGCGCGGTGGCGGCGATCAGCTCCGACTTCGACGCATTGCGCAGCACCAGGATGCGGCCAACCGGCGTCATCAGCGCGCTGCCAAGACCCTGCACTACGCGGGCGGCGACAAATTGCGAAAGGTTCTGTGAGAAGCCGCAGGCGATCGAGGCCAGGG
>NZ_RZOJ01000504.1:0-3782 GCF_003998845.1 Mesorhizobium sp. M4A.F.Ca.ET.022.05.2.1
CGCCAGCACGTTGCTGGCGGCCGCGGCGCGTTCCAGAACGGCCTTGGCCTCGGGCAGGAACCGGCGTCCGGTCTGCGCCAGCTCGATATTGCGCCCGACGCGGTCGAACAAGCGCACGCCATGCTGCTGTTCGAGCGCGCGGATGGCGGCCGAGGCGGCCGACTGCGAGATGCCCAGAAGCTCGGCCGCCTTGGTCATATGCCCGCGCTCGGCGACGGCGACGAAGATGCGCAACTGATCGAGAGTCATGCCCGCATTAAGAAGGACAGTCGATTGGAATTACAAGAGCAACTTGTTAGACAGATCGATTGCTTTGTTCTAAGTTTTAAGCGGAATTGGAAAAAAATCGCGGCCGAGTCGCGAGGATTAGAATTGATGGGGCGGTTCAAGTCTTTGTTCGCACATTGGACGCGCAGCCTTCGGCGGCGGGTCGCCGGCGAACGCTATCACCCTGAACAACACTACATGCGCGGTCCCGGACCCAAGACGAGAGCCAAGGACGCGGACCGTAAAAGCGCCCCCCGATCATGAGCCACGGTGCGCCGCGCGGCGCAAATTCCGCCCCGTCGCAAAGGCCGCTGGCCGACACACGCGCGCCTGACGAGGGTGACGGCGTCGACACCTCGCCCAGCGTCTCCGACCGGATCGCCAAGACAACCTGCTACATGTGCGCCTGCCGCTGCGGCATCGACGTCCACATCAAGGACGGCAAGGTGCGCTACATCAACGGCAACAAGGACCATCCGGTCAATCGCGGCGTGATCTGCGGCAAGGGCAGCGCCGGCATCATGCAGCATTACAGCCCGGCACGGCTGACGAAGCCGCTTCTGCGCAGCGGGCCGCGCGGCTCGGGCGAATTCCGCGAGATCGAATGGGAGGAAGCCTTTTCGATCGCAACGGAGCGGCTTTCCGCAATACGCCGGAGCGATCCCAAAAGGCTCGCCTTCTTCACCGGGCGCGACCAGTCGCAGTCGCTGACCGGCTGGTGGGCAAGCCAGTTCGGCACGCCGAACTTCGCCGCCCATGGCGGCTTCTGCTCGGTCAACATGGCGGCCGGCGGCCTCTACACGATCGGCGGCTCGTTCTGGGAATTCGGCGAGCCCGATTGGGACAACACGAAATACTTCATGCTGTTCGGGGTCGCCGAGGACCATGATTCCAACCCGATCAAGATCGGCCTCGGCAAACTCAAGGCGCGCGGCGCCAAGGTCGTCTCGATCAATCCGTGCCGCACCGGCTACAACGCCATCGCCGACGACTGGATCGGCATCAGGCCGGGCACCGACGGCCTGTTCGTGCTGGCGCTTGTCCACGAGCTGCTCAAGGCCGGCCGCATCGATCTCGACTATCTGCTGCGCTACACCAACGCCCATCTGCTCGTGATCCAGGAGCCGGGGGCGGCCGATGACGGGCTGTTCGTTCGCGACGGCGCCGGCCATTCGCTCGCCTGGGACAGGATTGCGAAGACCCCGGTCCGGGCTGCCGACCCCAACGCGAAACCGGCGCTGACCGGCAGCCACACGGTCAACGGCTGCCGCTGCGTTCCGGTGTTCCAGATCCTTGCCGACCGCTATCTCGACGACAGCTATTCGCCCGACGCGGTCGCCGGCCGCTGCGGTGTTGCCGCCGACACGATCCGCCGCATCGCGGCGGAACTCGCGCATGTCGCCTTCGAGCAGACGATCGAACTGCCGGTGGCCTGGACCGATTGGGCCGGACGCCGGCACGAGACGATCAAGGGCCGGCCCGTGTCGATGCACGCCATGCGCGGCATCTCGGCCCATTCCAACGGCTTTCACACCTGCCGCGCCATTCATCTGCTGCAGGTGCTGCTGGGCACCGTGGATGTGCCGGGCGGCTTTCGCTTCAAGCCACCCTATCCGCGATGCGCACCGCCGGGACCGAAGCCCGCGGGCAAGCATGTCCGGCCGATGACGCCGCTTGAAGGCATGCCGCTCGGCTTCGTCTGCGGGCCGGATGACCTTCTGGTCGACGAGGCCGGCACCCCCACCCGCATCGACAAGGCCTATTCCTGGGAGGCGCCGCTCGCCGCCCACGGCCTGATGCACAGCGTCATCCGCAATGCCTGGGCGGGTGATCCCTACCGGATCGACACGCTGTTGATGTACATGTCGAACATGGCCTGGAATTCCTCGATGAACACCGTCGAGACGATTCGTATGCTGACCGACAAGGATGCATCGGGCGCGTACAAGATCCCCTTCATCATCTATTCCGATGCCTACTACTCGGAGACGGTGCCGTTCGCCGACCTGGTGCTGCCGGACACGACATATCTCGAGCGGCATGACTGCATCAGCCTGCTCGACCGGCCGATCAGCCATGCCGACGGACCCGGTGACGCCATCCGCTATCCCGTCGTGGAGCCGGACCGCGACGTCAGGCCGTTCCAATCGGTGCTGATCGAGCTCGGCGCGCGCCTCGCCCTGCCCGGTTTCGTCACCGACGAGGGCACCGCCAAATACCGCGACTATGCTGACTACATCGTCAACCACGAGCGCATGCCCGGCATCGGACCGCTTGCCGGCTGGCGCGGCAAGGACGGTGGCTCGACCGGCAGAGGCGAGCCCAATCCCGATCAGCTGCAGCGCTACATCGACAATGGCGGCTTCTGGCACCAGGATTTTTCCACCGACCAGCGCTACTACAAGATGGGCAACCGCTCCTATCTCGATTTCGCGGTGCAGATGGGTTTCATCGCCAAGGCCGAGCCAGTCGTCTTCCAGCTCTATTCCGAGCCGATGCAGCGCTTCCGGCTGGCCGCGCGTGGCCATGGGAAGGTGCGGCCGCCGGAGGCGGAGCGGACCCGCATCGAGACCTATATGGACCCGCTGCCGTTCTGGTACGCACCCTTAGAGGACGACGCTGCCGACCTCAAAAAATATCCTTTGCATGCGCTGACGCAGCGGCCGATGCACATGTACCATTCCTGGGGCTCGCAGAATGCGTGGCTGAGGCAGATCACCAGCCAGAACCGGCTGTTCGTGCATGCAAAGACGGCCGCCAATCTCGGGCTGGCAGATGACGACTGGGTGTGGATCGAGAGCGTCAACGGCCGGGTGAAGGGACAGATCAAGCTGATCGACGGCGTCAACCCCGACACGGTGTGGACATGGAACGCCATCGGCAAGCGGCGCGGCAGCTGGGGGCTGAAGGACGATGCGGCGGAGAGCAATCGCGGCTTCCTGCTCAACCACATCATCGGCGACCAGACCGCGGCGGACGCCAATGGCAAGCGCTATTCGAACTCCGACCCTGTGACGGGACAGGCGGCATGGTTCGACGTGCGGGTTCGGATCGTCAAATGCGCGTCGCAAGAAGCCGGGTTCACCGAGCCGCAATTCGAACGCTTTAAAGAGCCGCCGCACTTCCAGCCTTCGCCCGATGTGCTTCAGTTCGGCGTCGAATTCCGCATGAACAGGGAAGCCGCCGAATGACCTGCCTTCCCGCGCAAACCGACAAGAAGCTCGGCCTGGTGATCGACCTCGACACCTGCGTCGGCTGTCAGGCCTGCGTCACCGCCTGCAAGGAGTGGAACACCGGCGGCCATATGGCGCCGCTGACCGATATCGATCCCTATGGCGGGCATGTCGACGGCGTCTGGTTCAACCGCGTGCACGCTTTCGAGCACACGACCGAGATGGGCGGGCGCACCGTCAACTTCCCGCGTTCCTGCCTGCACTGCGAGACCCCCGCTTGCGTCACCGTCTGCCCGACGGGCGCGTCCTACAAGCGGGCGTCGGACGGCATCGTGCTGGTCG
>NZ_RZOJ01000505.1:0-3748 GCF_003998845.1 Mesorhizobium sp. M4A.F.Ca.ET.022.05.2.1
GTCACCCTGTATTCAGCGATGCGGGCGATCGGCGGCGAGAACAGGTTGCGGATCACCTCCCCCTCGCCCGGCACCGGCGCCCGGTTCCGATCGGCGTCGCTGGTCGGCACCTTGTGCAGGCCCGAACCGAATTTCATGCCGGCGCCGCGCGTCAGCGGGATCATGTAGCCGTCGGTGACGCCGCCGACATCGAGGATGACGGGCGCCGTTTCCCAGGCCACCCTAAGATCGGCTGGCGGTTCGACATAAGCAAGCGCGGTGCGATAGGTCTTCAATTCACCGCCGAGCTCCGGGAACAGCTTCAGCACCCACGCGCCGGCAGTGACCACGATGCGGTCGGCCTGCATCGTCTCGCCGCCGGCCAGCGTGATCCGACCGGCCTCGGCATCGACCTCGACCACCTTGCTGTGTTCGTAGACATTGGCGCCGTTGGCGCGCAGCCATGCAGAGAGGCCGGAGGCGATCCTGCGGCAATGCAGAGCGCCACCCTCGGTCGAAAAATAGGCATAGCGGAATGAGCCCGGCTCCAGGAAAGGCCAGCGCTCGACCGCGGCGGCCGGGTCGAGCAACTCGAAGGGAAAGTTCCCCTCCTCCAGGCCTTCGCGGTATTCCTCGGCCTCGTCGCCGGGCTCACGCGAGATGCAGAGGAAACCCCTGGCATCGAGATGGCTCTCGCCGAGATCGGCCCACATCTCGTCCCAGGCGTCATACGCCTCCGTGATCAGCCTGCCATAGCCGGTGCCGGCGCGGTAGGCGCGACGGATGATGCGGTGATGGTCCCCCGATGCGGCAAGCGGGTTGGGGATCGGCCCCTGCTCGACGATCGAAACGCTGTGCCCGGCTTTGACAAGCGACCACGCCGTCGAAAGTCCGGCGATGCCGGCGCCGACCACGATCACATTCATCGAAACCATCCTTCCACAGCGGTCCCCGCTGGCTCAATTCATCGGGTTGCCGGGCGCCAAGATACGGTCTGGCACCGGGCTGGCAAGGCGCGCTAATGATCCAGCATGACCGATTTGATGCCGCCACCCGCCTACCTTGCCTTCGATCCCGCCGGCCGTCGCCTGCGGCTCGACCCGCACGAACCGGCCTTCTTCCTGAACCCGTACGACGCCTATGCCTTCCTGCAGGGCGCCGCGGACGCCTTCTTCTGGGAGGACTACGGTTTCTGGTGCTTTGGCGGCTTCGACGACGTCAACCGGCTCTTGCGCGACCGCCGCTTCGGCCGCCAGAACCCGGCCGGCATTCCCGACAGCCGCGGCGTCGGCCAGGACCGTTCGCATCTCGCCGCCTTCGACGGCATCGAGGCCAATTCGATGCTGGAACTGGAGCCGCCGGTCCACACCAGACTGCGGACGCTGGTCAACCGCGCCTTCGTCTCGCGCCAGGTCGAGCGGCTGCGGCCACGCGTCGAGGCGTTGGCCAACGAACTGATCGACAGCTTCGAGCCCGCCGGGGTCGACCTTCTGCCTGCCTTTGCGTCGCCCTTGCCGATCACCATCATCGCCGAAATGCTCGGCGTGCCGGTGGCGATGGCGCCGCAACTGCTCGACTGGTCGCACCAGATCGTCGCCATGTACATGCATGGCCGCACGCGCGAGACCGAGGAGACCGCCAACCGCGCCGCGCGCGACTTTTCCGATTTCCTGCGCGGGTACGTCGCCGAGCGGCGCAAGCAGCCGGGCGACGACCTGCTTTCGCTTCTGATTTCTGCGCAGGAGGACGGCCAGAAACTGTCCGAGGACGAACTGGTGTCATCGACCATTCTGCTGCTCAATGCCGGCCACGAAGCGACCGTGCACCAGACCGGCAATGCGGTGCGCGCGATCCTGGCGCAGGGCGGCGACCCCAGCCGCTTCTTCACCACGCCGGAGGCGACCGCGGCCACGGTCGAGGAATGCCTGCGCTTCGACGCGCCGCTGCATATGTTCCTGCGCTATGCCTATGAGGAGATCGAAGTCCAGCCAGGCATCGTGCTCAAGCCTGGCGACAAGATTGCGCTGCTGCTCGGCATGGCCAACCGCGACCCCTCCGCCTTCGCTGCGCCGCAGGCCTTCAATCCCGGCCGGGCCGACCAGAAGAACGTCTCCTTCGGCGCCGGCATCCATTTCTGCATCGGCGCGCCGCTGGCGCGGCTCGAACTGCAGGTCTCGCTGAAGACCCTGTTCGAGCGGCGGCCAAAGCTCCACCTCGCCGAAGAGCCGCGCTTCCGCGACAGCTATCATTTCCACGGGCTGGAACGGCTCGCGGTGGCCTTCTGACAGCCGACGGACGGATATCGGGACCATGAAATTCGCCTTCCTGCAGGAACCGCCATTCTGCTTCATCGATTCCTCGGGCGCCTTGCACGGCTGCGACGCGGTGCTGGCGGAGAAAGTCTGCCAGACATTGGGGCTGGAAGGCTTTTCGGCCGTCGAAGCGGAGTTCGCGGAACTGCTGCCCGGATTGGCCGGGGATCGGTGGGACATGACCACCGGACTGTTCATCTCCGACGGGCGTAAGAAGCTGGTCGATTTCACCCGGCCGATCTGGATGCTGTCGGACGGACTGCTGGTCGCCAGGGACAATCCGCGCGGTTTCGTAGGCTATCGATCGGTCGCCATGGATCAGACCGGCATGATCGGTGTCATATCAGGCCAGATCCAGCACCAGACGGCGCTGCGTAACGGCATTCCGGCCGAGCGGATCAGGATCTTCGGCACCCAGGCCGAGGCGGCCGAGGCCGTCGCCGCCGGCGTGGTGCATGCCTATGCCAGCGTCGCCATGGCGCATCGCGGCTACCTGGCCGGACGGCCCGACGCGCCGCTCGCTGTCATCGATGTTACGGCCGAGGAAAAGCAGCCGGCGGCCGGCGCCTTCGCGCTCGCCAAAGGCAATGCGCCCCTGCGCCAGCGCATCGATTCCTGCCTGGGCGAGTTGCTCGGCGGCACCTGGCACCGGCAGATGATGCGCGAGTACGGATTTTCCGAGGGCGATATCGACCGCCTGCTCTGATCCGGCTGGCGGCAGGTCAGAGCTTGATCACATATTCCTTGCGGGTGGTTTCAAGCACTTCCCAACTGCCCTTGAAGCCCGGCCGCAGCACGAAGCTGTCGCCGGCCCTGACGGTGCGCGCCTCGCCGCCGTCCTCGGAAATGACTGAGACGCCGGACAGGATGTGGCAAAACTCCCATTCGTCATAGACGATGCGCCACTTGCCGGGCGTCGATTCCCAGATGCCGGCATAGAGGCCGCCGTCCCGCTCCTCGACATTCCAGGTGCGAAACTTCGGATCGCCCGAAATCAGCCGGTCCGGAGCAGGCGCGCCGGCCTCCGGCTCGGCGCTTGCGACATCGACGGAGAGAAAGTTCGGCGCCGCCATCAGACCTTGTCCAGCGCCTGTTCGAGGTCGGCGACGATGTCGTTGACGTCCTCGATGCCGACCGAAAGACGGACCGTGTCCGGCCCGGCGCCGGCCTTGATCTTCTGCTCGTCGGAAAGCTGGCGGTGCGTGGTCGAGGCCGGATGGATGACCAGCGACTTGGTGTCGCCGACATTGGCAAGATGCGAGAAAAGCTCCAGCGCCTCGACGAATCTGACGCCCGCCGCGTAGCCGCCCTTGAGACCGAAGGTGAACACCGCGCCGGCGCCCTGCGGCGAATACTTCTTCTGCAGGGCGTTGTTCTTGTCGCCGGGCCGGACACGGTCCGTCTTTCGGTCGGCATCGAGGACGTCAACGACATCGTCGCCGACCTCGAACAGGCGC
>NZ_RZOJ01000506.1:0-3734 GCF_003998845.1 Mesorhizobium sp. M4A.F.Ca.ET.022.05.2.1
ACAGGACAACGTTTGGCGCCGGACGAACCAGCCGCATGGTCGAGCCGAGAGAGGGCCTGGTCATCTGGTTCCTCCCGATGTCGCGAGCTCAAGCGAGCAACTGGCCGAGACGCTCGATCTCCTGCTTCGTCGTCGCGAAGCTGGCGACGAAGCGGTAGATCGCCTCGTTGTCGCCGAGATGGCCGTCAAAGCCCAGCGGCACGCCCCATTCATAGAATTTGGCGCCGGCGGCTTGCAGCGCTTCCGCCCTGGCGCGGTCGAGGATCGCAAAAACTTCGTTTGCCTGCGGCAGCCAGGCCAGCCTGCCGGCCGGCGCATCCTCGATCGTCTCGGCCAGACGCGCGGCCATCGCATTGGCGTGGCCTGCCATTCTCAGCCAAAGGTCATCGGTGAAATAGGCTTCGAACTGAGCCGAGATGAAGCGGGCCTTGGAGAATGTCTGCCCGGCGCGTTGGCGAAGCAGGCGCAGGTCCTTGCCGACCTCCTGATTGAAGATCACGACAGCGTCGGCCATCCAGCAGCCGTTCTTGGTGGCGCCGAAAGAGATGATGTCGACGCCGCTCTTCCAGGTCATCTCGGCCGGCGTGACGCCGGTCGCGGCGATGGCGTTGGCGAAACGGGCACCGTCCATGTGGAGCGGCAGGCCGTGGCGACGGCTGACCTCGGCGATCGCCTTGACGTCGTCGACGGTGTAGACCGTGCCGACTTCGGTCGCCTGGGTGATGGTCACGGCCATCGGCTGGCCGCCGGGCGCGAGGTCCCGCGAATAGCGCTGGATGGCCTTGTCCAGCGGCTGCGGGTTGATGCGACCCAGAGGCCCGGGCACCGGCATCACGCGCGCGCCGCCAGTGTAGAAACCCATCGCGCCGAACTCATCGACATTGATATGCGCTTCGGAATGGCAAAGCGCGATGCCGCCGATACGGTTCAACCCTGCCATCGACAATGCGTTCGCCGCTGTGCCGGTCGCGACGAAGAACACCTGGACGTCGCTTTCGAAGATCTCGCTGAAACGGCGATAGACGGCGCGGTCGAGGTCGCCGTCGCCATAGGCGGTGGCGATGCCCGCCGCGTGCCGGGATAGGTTGGCCGAGATGTCGGGATGGACGCCCGCCCAGTTGTCGGATGCAAAGAACATCGAGAGGTCCGTAGCTGATTTGCAGAAGCCGGCGCGACTTGACCGTTTTGGTCTTGCAAGTGCAAGGGGCCAATTGCCGGGAAAGCGGTGATGCCAGCCGACGCCGAAATCGGCAGCGACCGAAGCTTACGCTTTGTCGCCCTCTGGCGAAATTTTGTGTCGCGGCGCGGCCAAGATTTTTGTGAATCGGTCTTGTGCGCGCGCCTGATTTCTGCCATAAAAAATTTAGGACAGTAGTGCTGTCTTATTTTGTCGCACAAAACAGGCTGGACTGGCGTATCATGTGGGCCATTCCGGCCGTTGCCGCGAGCGACGGGTAGACGGCTCGGCTCTGGCCTGTACGATACCGGATACGAACCGGGCGGCGCACCGCATGGTTCGGCAACGATTTCGCAAGACGTGCAGCAAGGATGAGGGGGAAGCATCGCGCTTCCCAAGGCAAACCAGCGCCTCAAAGGGGCGCGGAACGGAGGACGGGACGATGACGGAATTGACGCCATCTGCGATTAACGGCCAGGCCGCGCAGACGAAAGCGGCAGCCGTCAAAACCGCGACCCGCACCGCCACCGGCATGGCCGCTCAGGGCCTTTACGATCCGCGCAACGAGCACGACGCTTGCGGCGTCGGGTTCATCGTCAACATGAAGGGCGTGAAATCGCACCAGATCGTCAAGGACGGCCTTGCCGTGCTGGAGAACCTGACGCATCGCGGCGCCGTCGGCGCCGACCCGCTCGTGGGCGATGGCGCCGGCGTGCTGGTGCAGCTTCCCGACCGCTTCTTCCGCGAGGAGATGGCGGCCCAGGGCATCGAACTGCCGCCGGCGGGCCAGTACGGTGTCGGACACTGGTTCATGCCGCAAGACACGGCGCTGCGCGCCCATATCGAGGATATCATCATCGAATCGGCGCAGTCCGAGGGGCTGCCGCTGCTAGGCTTCCGTGACGTGCCCGTTGACAATTCGTCGCTGTCGAAGGCGCCGGATATCGTGGCGTCCGAGCCGTTTCATCGGCAGGTCTTCATCGGCCGCACGCCCGACATCACCGATGACGAGGAGTACGAGGCCAGACTCTATCTGCTGCGCAAGGTGATATCGGGCCGCATCTACGCCGAAAACGACAACAAGGACATCGGCGCCTATTGCGTGTCGCTGTCGGCGCGCACCCTCGTCTACAAGGGCATGTTCCTGGCCTATCAGGTCGGGGCCTACTACAGGGACCTCAGCGATCCGCGCTTCGAGACCGCGCTGATCCTCGTCCACCAGCGTTTCTCGACCAACACCTTCCCGTCGTGGAAGCTGGCGCATCCCTACCGCATGGTCGCGCACAATGGCGAGATCAACACGGTGCGCGGCAACAACAACTGGATGGCGGCCCGCCAGGCCTCGGTCGATTCCGAACTGTTCGGCAACAACATTTCGAAGCTCTGGCCGATCTCCTATGAAGGCCAGTCGGACACGGCGTGCTTCGACAATGCGCTCGAATTCCTGTTCCAGGGCGGGTACAGCCTCAGCCACGCCATGATGATGCTGATCCCGGAAGCCTGGGCCGGCAACAAGCTCATGGACGCCGACCGCAAGGCCTTCTACGAGTACCACGCGGCACTTATGGAGCCGTGGGACGGGCCGGCGGCGGTCGTGTTCACCGATGGCCGCCAGATTGGCGCCACGCTCGACCGCAACGGTCTGCGCCCGGCGCGCTACATCGTCACCGACGACGACCGCGTCATCATGGCGTCCGAGGCCGGCGTGCTGCCGGTGCCTGAGGAAAGGATCGTCCAGAAGTGGCGGCTGCAGCCCGGCCGCATGCTGCTGATCGACCTCGCCAAGGGCCGCATCGTTTCCGACGAGGAGATCAAATCGGAGATCGCGACCAGGCATCCCTACAAGAACTGGCTCGCCAACACGCAGCTCATCCTGGAAGACCTGAAGCCGGTCGAGCCGCGCGCGCTGCGCAAGGATGTCAGCCTGCTCGATCGCCAGCAGGCATTCGGCTACAGCCAGGAAGACACCAAGCTTTTGATGGCGCCGATGGCCACAACCGGCCAGGAAGCGGTCGGCTCGATGGGCACCGACACGCCGATCTCGGCGATGTCGGACAAGTCGAAGCTTCTCTACACCTATTTCAAGCAGAACTTCGCCCAGGTCACCAACCCGCCGATCGACCCGATCCGCGAGGAACTGGTGATGAGCCTGGTGTCGTTCATCGGACCGCGGCCGAACATCTTCGACCTTGTCGGCAATTCGCGCCGCAAGCGGCTCGAGGTGCGCCAGCCGATCCTGACCAATGGCGATCTCGAGAAGATCCGCTCGATCGGCCACACCGAGGACCGTTTCGACACCAAGACGATCGACATCACCTACGGTGCGAACGAGAATGCCGCTGGCATGCAGGGCGCCATCGACCGGCTCTGCGAGCGCGCCGAAGCGGCGGTCGCCGGCGGCTACAACATCATCATCCTGTCCGATCGCCAGCTCGGGCCGGACCGCATCGCCATTCCGGCGCTGCTCGCAACGGCAGCGGTGCATCACCACCTGATCCGCAAGGGATTGCGCACCTCGGTCGGCCTGGTCGTCGAATCCGGCGAACCGCGCGAGGTG
>NZ_RZOJ01000507.1:0-3734 GCF_003998845.1 Mesorhizobium sp. M4A.F.Ca.ET.022.05.2.1
GGTCTATGGACCGTCGGCAAGATGATCTCGATCAACCTCGGCTCGACGCGAACCGTCGGCCTCGTCTATGAAATCGGCAAGTCGGACCGCGCCTGGAGCAATGAGGGCCAGAACCCGATCGAGGTCAGCATCGAGTTGATCGGCGAAGTGCGTGACGGCGCCGAGCCGGGCGCTAAGCCGGTCTTCGATCGCGGCATCACCACCTACCCACATATCGGCGCCATTGCGCATCGCATCCGCAGCCGCGACCTGCAGGCCGTCTACGACCTCGCCGGCCGGCATTCGATCACCATTGGCACGCTGTCACAGGACGAGGCGATCGACGCCAACATCGCCATCGACGATGTCCTGGCGCGCCACTTTGCCATCGTCGGCACCACCGGCGTCGGCAAATCCACCGCCGTGTCGCTGCTTTTGCGCAAATCGATCGAGGCCCGCCCGGATCTGCGCATCCTCATCCTCGACCCGCACAACGAGTTCGCCGCCTCGTTGCCCGAATATTGCGTCAGGGTCGATTCCAAGACGCTGGACCTGCCTTTCTGGATGTTCAGGCTGGAAGAGTTCGCCGAGGTGCTGTTTCGCGGGCGCGAGACGGAGCCCGAGGAAGTCGATGTGCTGCGCGATCTCATCCCCGCCGCCAAGAACCTCTATCGCAACCCGGGTTCCGGCACCTATCTGAGGCGCGGCAGCGACGCGCTGACGGCCGATACGCCGGTGCCCTACCGCATCGCCGATCTCATCAAGCAGATCGACGAGCGCATGGGCATGCTCGAAAGCAAGAACGACCGCCCGACGTTGAAATCTCTAAAGACGCGCATCGAATCGGCGGCGTCCGATCCCCGCTACCGATTCATGTTCAACTCGCGCCTGATCGAGGACACGATCCACGAGACGATCGGCAACATCTTCCGCGTGCCGAACCATGGCCGTCCGGTAACCTGCTTCGAGATGGCCGGCATGCCCTCCGAAGTGGTCAATTCCGTCTGCTCGGTGCTGGCGCGCCTGGCTTTCGACCTGGCTCTGTGGAGCGAGGGCCGGCTGCGGCTGCTGCTGCTGTGCGAGGAAGCCCATCGCTACATGCCGGCCGATCCGCGCCTCGGCTTCGCGCCGACCCGGCACGCGCTGTCGCGCATCGCCAAGGAGGGCCGCAAATACGGCTGCTATCTCGGCGTCGTCACCCAGCGTCCGGGCGAGCTCGACCCGACCATCCTGTCGCAGTGCTCGACCTTCTTCGCCATGCGGCTGGCCAATGAGCAGGACCAGGCGATCATCCGTTCGGCGATCGCCGATTCCTCGGCCTCGACGCTGGCCTTCCTGTCCTCTATGGGCCAGCGTGAAGCCATCGCCTTCGGCGAGGGCGTGGCGACGACCATGCGATTGAAGTTCGAGAAACTGGCGCAGGAGCTCATTCCCGGCACGGGCACGCGCGAAAAGGCGGTACCGTCCGAAACCGGCGAAGACGTCGATCTCGCCGCGATCGTCGAGCGGCTGCGCAACGTGCCGAAGCCGCAGCAGCAGATGGCCTTCGCCGAGGTCGTCGATACGGCCCGCCAGGCTGGCGACCCGGACTACCGCAAGCCTGCCGCCCCGCGCATGCAGCCGGACGAGGACTTCGACACGCGCTACGGCCTCAAGCCCGCAACCTTCGGCATGCGCCCGCAGAACGATTGATGTCTGGGAAAATTCCAAAGCACCGAGCGGGCCTGGGTAAATTCCGTCAGAAAATTCGTCAGGCTGAGTCGGATGGTGTCGTTTTCGAGAACCGGAGCGGAGCGGACATTTAGTCCGTGAGCACCGGAAGCGCAGAAAAACGGCATCAGCCGGCCAGCATCACGAATTTGATGATGGGATTTTAGGCGCAGACGCGGTTGCGTCCCTGCCTCTTCGCCTCATAGAGCTGGCGGTCGGCGCGGCGATAGAAGTCCTCGGCCGTTTCCTTGCGATCCCAGACGGCAAGACCGACGCTGGTGGTGATCTTCAGACGCACATTGCCCGACAGCACCGACATGTTGGCGATCGCTTTGCGGATACGTTCGGCGAATTTGGCCAGCAGTTCGGCGTCCATGTTCGGTGTCACCACGGCGAACTCCTCGCCGCCGAGCCGCGCCACCACGTCGTGGTAGCGTGTCATGCCCTTCAGGCAGCCGGCGACTGCCCTCAGCACCTCGTCGCCGACATCGTGGCCATGCGTGTCGTTGACCTGCTTGAAATGGTCGAGATCGAGGATCATCAGCCCGACCGGCTTTTCGATGCGGCGAAACTCCTCGAGATACTCCTTCAGTGCGTCGTCGAAATAGCGCCGGTTCTGCATGCCGGTCAGCCCGTCGGTCAGCGCCGCGTGCTCCAGCGTTTCCGAACGCGCGCTGAGCGAGACCGTCATGGCGCGCAACTTGCCTTCTTCCGTCGCCTGCCTGCGGATCAGCGGGTAGATGAAGAACACGCCGAAGAACAGCGCGGTTGCGAGCAGCACGCCGGTCGCGAACAGCAGTCTATTGAGATACTTGATCTTTTCGATGCGGGAAGCCGCGTCCATGTCAGTGGCGATGGCTTGCAGGAAACCATAGGCGTGCAGCGTCACCAGGCCGGCTGCCAGGATCACGAAAATAAAGACGAAAAAAGCGGATTCCGCCTTATGGAAACGCATCTGCTGCCCGTGGAAACATCCCAAGGACCTTATGCCATGCAGGGCCTTACGGACGGTTAACCCGGACAACCTGAGCGAGAATATCAGGTTTTTGATTTAGTTTTGTGATTGCATTAGTGGCCGGAGATCAAATCGCAGGCATCGCGTCGCCGGCAGAATGGAGGCGCCGCCACTCCGGGCCCAGTTGATGGCGGAACCAGGTGGCCTGGCGCTTGGCATATTGCCGCGTCGCGATCTTGGCGCGCTCGATCGCTTCGGCGAAGCCC
The DNA here is from genome assembly GCF_003998845.1 of Mesorhizobium sp. M4A.F.Ca.ET.022.05.2.1. Classification (NCBI taxonomy): domain Bacteria; kingdom Pseudomonadati; phylum Pseudomonadota; class Alphaproteobacteria; order Hyphomicrobiales; family Phyllobacteriaceae; genus Mesorhizobium; species Mesorhizobium sp. M4A.F.Ca.ET.022.05.2.1. Next base: position 2,911 of record NZ_RZOJ01000507.1, read on the forward strand.
ATCTGTCCTGCCATCGCCGCCTGCAATTCGCGGACGCCGATCGCCTTCATCGCCGGCAGGTCCGGATCGAGGCCGAGCGCCATAAGCTGCTTGACCTCTTCCAGCGCGCCCTTGTCGAGCATGCTGTCGAACCGCGCCTCGATCCGGCCGACCAGCTCCGCGCGGTCCGGCTCGATCACCAGGAAGCGCGCGCTGTCGCGGTCGATCAGCGGCTGGCCGCGCGCCGCCTGCCATTCGGCTATGGAACGGCCCGAGGCGTCGAGCACCTCCAGCGCCCGCACGATCCGCTGGCCGTCGGTCGGCCTGAGCTGCATGCCGACCGCCGAATCCTCGCGCATAAGGATGCGGTGCAGCCGGTCGGCGCCTTGCTCCTTGAGCTCGTGCCGCCAGCGGTCGCGGATCGCCGGCGGAATGTCGGGCATGTCCGAAATCCCTTCGGCCAGCGCACGAAAATAGAGCCCGGTGCCGCCGACGAAAATCACCGGCCGTCCGGCGAGCAGGCCGTCGTCGATCAGCTTCGTGACGTTGCGCAGCCAGGCGCCGGTGGAGTAGGCGACCGACGGATGGACATGGCCGTAGAGAAAATGCGGCGCGCGGGCGAGATCGGCGGCACCCGGCCGCGCCGTCAGCACGTCGAGCACGGAATAGCCTTGCATCGAATCGGTGTTGACGATGACGCCGCCCTCGCGCTCGGCGAGTTCCAGCGCAAGCGCCGACTTGCCGCTGGCGGTCGGCCCGGCTATCAGGATCGCGTTCTTCACGCGGCCCTCGCCCGCCTGCCCGGAAGTCTCGATGCCGCTGATCGCCACGCTTGTGTCCCATCC
>NZ_RZOJ01000508.1:0-3718 GCF_003998845.1 Mesorhizobium sp. M4A.F.Ca.ET.022.05.2.1
GTGCATTATTCCGGAAGTCGGTTCAAGGGGCTCGGCGATGTTGTCCGGCCGGCCTGCCATTCTCCGGCACCGGGGCCAGTCTTGCCATCGCGGAAGGCCACCCTAGCTCACAACCATGGGAAGAACCGTCCTCATGGCCATGACGATTGCGGCGATTGTAATTGTCGCCACGCTGGTGCTGACCGCGCCGAAACGGGGCGGCGTCGATCCGGCCGAGACATCCGCCGTTCAAACAGAGTGAGGCCGCCGGCACCTGCATTTCTTGCGGATGCAACTATATTGCTGGTATAGGCGAATTGTCGTCAACTCTGACTTGAATTGACGACATACGATAAGGTATCCCCGCGTGGGGGTCCTCAAATCTTGCCTTGAATGGATTGTTTGCGCGATTGCGGTTCGCTCCCGGATGGCGATCGTTGCTCCATTTTTAGTGGCTGAATAGAGTGGCAGATGACCGGCGACAGCACGCTCAGGATATTGCGGATCACGCCGCACTTTTATCGGCCAGGCACATGGCCGGTCGCCTTCGATCCGGTCGGCGGCCTGCAGAATCAGACATGGACAATCGCCAACGCGATGGACGAGGCCGGCGCCGCCCAGACCATTCTGACCACGTTCATTCCCGGAAGCCCGAGAGAGGTTCAGCTTTCGCCGAGGATGCGCCTCAAATGCGCAGGCTTCTGGCTGCCGGAGTTCGCCGCCGGCCCGCTGCTCTGCTTCACCTGGTTCCTGGCCGCATTGCCGGAGCTGCTTCGAGCACGCGGCCGCTATGATGTCGTCCATATCCACTTCAACCACTCGGTCTGGTGCCGGGCCATGGCCATTCTGGTCTCCAGGCTGAAGATACCTCTCGTGGTATCGATGAACACGCAGCTCTGGTCCGGGCTCCAGCATGCACTGCGGCTCAAGGGCAAGACGTATGATGTCACCCGCTGGCTGGAACGCTATGCTTTGATGTCGGCCGACCGTGTTGTCGCACTCACCGAGCGTTACGGCAGGGAAGCCGTAGCGGAAACCGGGCTGGATCGCCGCGTGGCGGTGATCGCTGACGCTGTCGACGCCGAAGCGTTCGGCCGTCCGATCGACCCGGACGCGCTTCAAGCCTTTCGCTCCGAGCATGGCATCCCCGAGGGGCGGCCTGTGGTTAGCTTCATCGGCCGCATCAGCCCGGAAAAGGGTTGGCAGGATTTGCCGGCCCTGGCCAAGCGCCTGGCCGAAAAGGGCGTGTTTTTGTTGATTTGCGGCGATGGCCCCGACCGGCGCAAACTGGAAGCGGCGCTTGCCGCCATTTCGCGCCCGGACTGTTTCGCTATCACCGGTTTTGTTTCCCCGACGGAGGTGAAAAAGGCTCTGCAGATTTCCGAAGTCCTGATTCTGCCGTCGCGGCGCGAGGTCCTGGGCAGCGTGTTGCTCGAGGCGATGGCCTCCGGCCTGCCGGCAGTCGCCTATGCCGTTGGTGGCGTCGCCGATGTCGCCGGCAATCCGCCGGCATTGGCATTGGTGCGGGACGGCCAGCGTGACGATTTGATCGCCCGCACGATCGAGCTTCTGGACGAGAATCCACTGCGAAGCACCCTGATCGAGCGCGGGCGCCAACGGGTCGGGGATTTCGCAGTGCATTCGGCGGTTGCCCTCAACCTCGAGCTTTATGCCTCGATCCTGTCGGGATCCGGCATCGGCTCGCGAAACCGGGGCGACGTCCTGGCCTTTCAGGAGGACGGCGGTTCGCCGGACGGCGCTTGATCAATTTCGTCACCACGCGCAGCCACGCCTACACCGTCCGTCATCTGGTCCGCCAATTGGGCGATGCGCGCCGCTGGAGCTACGAACGCCTTTTCCGGCAAAAGGAACTGCGCGCCGGCACTTGGGTCTTCACCGATCACGAACGGCTGTCGTCCTTCGAGATCGCGCTGGCCGCGAAGGTCGCGAACAAGCTCGAGCAAGGCGGCTCGCGGGTGCTCAACCATCCCGCTCGCTTGCGCGGCCGACACGATCTGCTGAAGGCACTGCACGAGGCCGGGATCAACCAATTCTCTGTCTGGCGTTGCGAAAGCCAGCCGCGGCCAAACTCCTTTCCGGTGTTCATCCGCAACGAGTTCGACCATCTGTCGTCCGATTTCGACCTGATCGCCGACCAACAGGCGCTCGACGCAACAATCGCCCGCATGAAGGAGAACGGCATTCCCCTGGCTGGCAAGTTGGTGATCGAATATGCCGGCCAGGAAGTCAGCCCCGGTGTGTGGCAGCGTTTCGCGACCTACCGCGTCGGCTCTCGGCTGATCGCCCACCATAATGCGGTCGACTTCCGCTGGGCAGCCAAGGATGTCGAGGACAAGACCCGTCTTCTTGCCCATCCGATGTTTGGCGCCTTCGTCGAGAATGAGCGCCGTTTCGTCACCGACAATCTCTATGAGGACGTGCTGCGACAGGCCTTTGATCTGGCTGGCATCGACTACGGCCGCGCCGACTTCTCGCTTGTGGACGGGCACCCGCAGATTTTCGAGATCAACACCAACCCGGCGCACGGCTCGCACCGCACGATCTACCGCGAGACGTTCCCGGCCAGGGTCGAGACGCAGCGGCTGAGCGAGGACAGGCTCTATGCGGCCCTGAGCGCCATCGACATGCCGATTGGCGCGGGGATCGCGCTCGACGATCCGGCGCTGCGCACACAGCAGGTATTCAGGCGGCTTTTCCTGGGGTTGAAACGTGCTTGAACGCGCCCTGCGGCAACCGCACCCTGGTGACACGCCGGTCATTTTCGAGACCGCCGACCGGTTTGATTTCGGCTCGCGGGAATTCCGCCTGCTTTTCAATCGTGCCCGGGCAACGGCTTTCCAGCATCCCGATTGGTTGACGGCCTTCTATCGCCATCTTGTGCCGGCGCATGGCGTCGAGCCGCTGGTGGTGACCGGCCGGGATGCCGCCGGCGACCTCCAACTCGTCGTGCCGCTTGTGCGCCGCCGCGCGGAGGACGGATCTCGCTCGATCGAATACGCCTTCCTTGGTGTCACCGACTATGCCTGTCCGATCGTTGCCGAAGGCCTTTGGCTCGACGAGAGGACCGCGCAGGCCTTTCACCATGCCCTAGGTTCCCACGCCGGGCTGAAAATCGGTCCGGTCCATCACCAGCATGTGCAGCAATGGCGCTCGCTGCTGGGGAGCGAGCCGCTGGCGCTTGGCTTCGGCGCGCATGCCGTGCGCTATGGCTTCCCCTATGGCGAATGGCGGCGCGCCAACCTGGGCAGCCATCGCGCGGCGGCGCTTGATCGCAAGGCACGCCGTCTCGATGATACAGGCGCGCTTCGGCTGGAGCTCCTGGAATGCGATGCGGTGCGCTCCGCAATGATGGCGGGACGCGATTTCCGGTCCGGGCGCTTTCCGGATGATCCGCTGCAGACGGCGCATGGTCTCGAATTCTACATTGATGTCGCCACCAGCGGAGCGCGCTCCGGCCTGGCTCAAACCTGGCACCTGGTTTCAGGCGAGAGCACGGTCGCTCTCGTTTTCGGGCTGATCGACAAAAGCAGCTTCCGCTACATTCTGCTCTGCTGCAACTACGTCGCCCATGCGCGCTATTCTCCGGGGCGCCTCGCGCTGGACCGCGTCATGGCGGCTTGGGCGGCCAGCGGCGGCGAGACTTTCGATTTCACCATTGGCGACGAGCCTTTCAAGGCCGATTTCGGCTGCACTCGAACCCCCATGCACGAGTTCCGCC
>NZ_RZOJ01000509.1:0-3715 GCF_003998845.1 Mesorhizobium sp. M4A.F.Ca.ET.022.05.2.1
CTCCGGTGGCGATCGCACTGGCGAGGCAAGCCAAGCGCATGCAGCTCAGTCCCGGCTTCCTGTCGCGCGGCCATGGCGGCTCTTTTGGTGAGCCGCATATCGTCGATCTGCATCACGACGCCGCCAGGCATGTCGGCGACGAGCCGCTGCTTCTGGCCGAGCATGCGCCGGTGGCTGTGACGCCGAACCGTGCTGCCGGCGCCCGGTTGCTGATGGAAAAGCTCGGTTGCGACTTCCTCATCATGGACGATGGCTTCCAAAGCGCGCGCCTTCATATCGACTTCGCGCTGGTCGTCGTCGACACGCGCTACGGCATCGGCAATGGCCGCGTCATCCCCGGCGGACCGTTGAGGGCAAACATCGTCGACCAACTGGTCTTCACCAGCGCACTGCTCAAGATGGGCGAGGGGACGGCGGCCGATCCGGTGGTGCGCCAAGCGGCGCGCGCCGGCCGGCCGATCTTCGAGGCGCATACCGAGCCTCGCGCCCGTGAACGCTTCGCCGGCAAGCGCTTCCTCGCCTTTGCCGGCATCGGCCATCCCGAGAAATTCTTCGGCACGCTGCGCCAGGGCGGCGGCGACGTCGTGCTCGCCAAATCCTTCCCGGACCACCATTTCTATGCCGAGGACGAGCTTGCCGAACTGGCGGCGACAGCGAAGCGCGACGGTCTTCGCCTCGTCACCACGGCCAAGGACGCGGCCCGGCTGCGTCATGGCGCGTCGCAAGAGTTCCTGGATCAACTCGAGGTACTGGAGATCGACGCTGTGTTCGAGCTCGACCACGTGCCCGAGCGCATCATCGACGAGACGCTTGATGCGTGGCGGCAGCGCAAGCTGCGGCGGTGAGACGTGCTATCCCCGGCTGCGCATTTCCGGGTGCATCTCGATCTCGCGGCGCAGCGAGGCAGTGGCGTTGGCGTAAGGCTCCTGCCGGGCGACGCTCCAGTATTTGAGCTCGTCCAGCGGAATGCTCTCGCCGGTCACGGCGCACCGCACGAACGCGCCCGGACTGGTGACCTGGAAGTCGCCGTCGAGATAGCGGATGCGGGCTTCCTTGCCGCCCGGGCCTTCAAAACGGTTCATCATGAAATGACGCTTGGGTTCATGGGATTCAATCGCCACAAATCGTAGGCAAGGTCAAGCTTGACGCAATGCTCGTGGAGTATCGCTCCAACAGCATAATGGTTGCTGGGAGCCGGCATGGACATTTCCTCCACCCGCCTGACGTCGCTGCTGAAGCAGGCGCTGACGCCGCAGCCGGTGCCATCGGCCAAGGCCGATCCGGCGACCACCGCGCTGGTCAAGGCGCTCGTCCAGCCGCCTGCGCCGTCGGCCGCGTCTTCGGCGCAGCTCGCCGCGCAGGCCTTGAACGGCTCGTTGGCGAGGCCTCCCGCTCACCCGACCCAACACCTGTCTTCCGACCAGATCGAGGATGCCTACCGGGCGGTCATTGAACCGGATGCAGATCTTAGCCCGGCCGGTGTTCCGGCCGGCAGGCCGGCCGCGGAAGCCGAACAGGGTCCGCGCCGCCTGACCTCACTCCAGCCGCCAATCGCCAACAGCATGGCGAGGACCACGGCGTCACCGCCATTGCCGGTGTCGACGATCGCGGTTTCCTCTTCTGTGCTGGTTGCGGCCAATTCCAACGCGCCCAGGCCACGTGGCGCGGCCGTCCGACCTGGCAACGCTCGATCGTCGGAACCCACCCAACTGCCGCTGTGGATGATGTCGATCTTAACGGCGCTGCTCTCTGCGACGATCACCACCATCGCGCTGTTGCTGCTCAGCTGACCGCGTCGTCCTGCAGAAAGGCTTCGAGCTTTTCAGTCGCAACGCCTGCCTGTGCCGCGATGCGCCGGGCAAGGTCTGCCGCCGCGGCGCGCGGGCGACCGGCGGGCCGGTCGAGCCAGTAGGACACCGGATTGAGCGTAGTGCGGTCATCGACGGCGACTATCCGGCCCGACTTGAGTTGTGCCAGCGTCAGCGGCGGCCGCGCCAGCGCGATGCCCAGCCCGTGCGCCGCCGCGTCGAGCACCAGATTGTAGTCCTCGAAGCGTCGGTCCTGCGGGCGCGGCCGGTAGTCGATGTCCTGCGCCGCGAGCCAGGCGCGCCAGCCGGACGCGTCGGAATCGTTGATGAGCGGGAACTTGAGCAGCCGGGCAGGGTCGCCGTGCCCTATTTCCCCCGCCAGTTCCGGCGAAGCAATCGGGAAGATGTGCTCCTCGAACAGCTGCACCGAGACACGGCCGGGAATGCGGCCGCGCCCGCAACGCACCGAAAGGTCGATACCTTCGTCGGCGAGATCCGCCTGGCGGTTGTCGACATCGAGCACGATGCGCAGCCGGGTAGGGTTGTTCTCGAGCGCCGCCATGCGCGGCATCAGCCAAAGGCCGCTGACCGATGGGATCGAGGCCAGCCGCACCACCGCGGTGCCGCGCGGCTCGACCCAGCGGTCGGAATTGACCGAGATCAGCGCGAAGGCCTCGGTGGTCCTCAGATGCAGGCGGTTGCCCTCGTTGGTCAGCGTCACGCCGCGCGCGTTGCGCTCGAAAACTTTCAGCCCCAGCCAGTCCTCCAGCTTGGCGATCTGCCGGCTGATGGCGCCGTGGGTGAGGTTCAGCCTCTCGGCCGCCGCCGAAAAGCTCCCCGTTCGCGCCGCAGCATCGAAAGCGCGCAAGGTCTCCAACGGGAGTAACTGGTTCGAGCTGTGATCCATGCTCACAGGTGACCCTCGAATTGGTCGTTTGTCAATCGACGGTTGATGCGGTCTTCTAGCCCCATGGAGCCAAGCAACGAGGATATAGCGATGACCGCCTATGCCGGTACGTTGAATCAGACACAGCGAATGGACACCACGGCGGCCATCGCGGTCGCGCTCACAGTGGTCGGCTGGGCCTCCGCCTTCCCGGCGATCCGTGCAGGCCTCGAGGCCTTCCAGCCGCTGGAGCTCGGCGCGCTGCGTTTTGCCATCGCCGCTGTGCCGGCGGCGATCTTCCTGGCCGTCAAGCGCCCGGCGCTGCCCAAGGTCGACGAGTTGTGGCGCTTCGGCTTCGGCGGCGCCATCTTCGTCGCGCTTTACACGGCGATGCTCAATTTCGGCGAGCTGACCGTCTCGGCGGGCGCCGCGGGCTTCATCATCAATGTCAGCCCGATCTTCACCGCCATCATGGCGATGGCGCTGCTCAGCGAGCGCTTTTCTGGCCTGGCCTGGCTCGGCACGCTGATCTCGTTCGCCGGCATCGGCATCATCGCCATGGCCGACGGGCAGGGGCTGCACTTCAACACCGGCGCGCTGCTGGTGCTGGGCTCGGCGCTCTGCTCGGCCGTCAACACCATCGTCCAGAAGCCGCTCTTTGCCCGCCATCATCCCCTTACCATCGCCGCCTCCAACATGGTGCTCGGCGCGCTCTGCCTGGCGCCCTTTCTGCCGGAAGCGATCTCGCAGGCGGCGGTTGCCGACACGGCCGGTCTCGGCGCCGTGATCTACCTCGGCATCGTGCCGAGCCTGATCGCCTACGCCGCCTGGGCGACCGCGCTGTCGCGCCTGCCGGCTGCGCGTGCCTCGAACTTCCTCTATCTGGTCTCGCCGATGTCCGCCCTGATCGGCTTCTTCTGGCTGGGCGAAGTGCCGACGCTGCTCGGCATCCTCGGCGGCGCGCTGGCGCTCGGCGGCGTCATCGTGGTGAATTTGAAGCGGTAAGTCAGGGATCTAGCGT
>NZ_RZOJ01000050.1:0-24739 GCF_003998845.1 Mesorhizobium sp. M4A.F.Ca.ET.022.05.2.1
GTTCAGGATGTAGAGCTCCATCAACGGCGTCGAGCCGAGCGAGTTGACCAGCACCGCGACCTTGTCGCCACGCGACGGCGCCATCTCGGCAATGATCCTGTCCAGCATCTCGTCGGTGATCTCGTCAGCGGTCCTGAGCTTGCCGCGCACGATGCCGGGCTCGCCATGGATGCCCATGCCGATCTCCATCTCGTCGGCGCCGATCTCGAAGTTCGGCCGCCGCGTCTGCGGCAGCGAGCAGGGCGACAGCGCCACGCCCATGGTGAAGGTGTGGTCGTTGGCCTTCCTGGCGATGCGCTCGACTTCGTCGAAGGAGAGCATGCGGTCGCAGGCCGCGCCCGCCGCCTTGAAGATGAAGAAATTGCCGGCGACGCCGCGCCGCTTGCCCCGCAGGTCGCGCGGCGCCGAGGCGACGTCGTCGGTGGTCAGCACCGTGCGCACCTCGATGTCGTCCATCGCCGCCATCTCGGCCGCCATGTCGAAATTCATCACGTCGCCGGCATAGTTGCCGTACATGAACAAAACGCCGGCGCCGCCGCTCACCGCCTTGGCGCATTCGAGGATCGGGTCGGGCGGCGGCGAGGCAAAGACATTGCCGATGGCCGCGGCGTCCGCCAGCCCCTTGCCGACGAAGCCGAGAAAGGTCGGCTCATGGCCGGACCCGCCGCCTATCACCAGCCCGACCTTGCCCGGCCGTGGTCCGTCGCGGGCGATGATCGAGCGCGGACTGCCGTCCACGCTCCTGAGGTGGCGAGGATGCGCAGCCAGGATCCCTTCCAGCATCTCGTCGACGGAATGGTTGCCGTCGTTGATGATCTTCTTGGTCTGCACCGGCATCCTCCCGATCTCGGTTTTTCCACGATATTAGAGGCTGTTACCGGGATTGCCACCCCGGCAGCAGACCTCACGCCGCGATCTTTTCCCGCGCCGCACTTATCTCCACGCAGGCCTTGCCCGCTTCCTTGCCCTTGACCTGGAAGTGCTCGAAGAAGAAGCGGTGGTGCTCGGCGCTGTCGTGATAATTGTGCGGCGTCAGCACCGCCGAAAGCACCGGCACGCCGGTCGCGAGCTGCACGGTCATCATGCCGTCGAGGACGGCGCCGGCGACGAAATCGTGCCGGTAGATGCCGCCATTGACGACGAAGGCGGTGCCGAGGATCGCGGCATAGCGGCCGGTCTCGGCCAGGGTCTTGGCGTGCAGCGGGATCTCGTAGGCGCCGGGCACGTCGAAGACATCGACGGCGAAGCGGCCGCCGCCGAGAACGGCAAGCTCCGCCTCGAACGCAGTGACGCACTGGTCGACGATGTCGGCATGCCAGCGCGCCCGAATGACGGCGACGCGAACGATTTCATAGTCTTTCGGGGAATGCTGATTCATGGGTCCATCCTTCCGTTTCGAACCAGAATCAGGACGCACGATACGAAAACCCGGCCCGCGCGAGCGGCCCGTCCTTCCGTTCGTTCTCTTTCATCCGGACTGTGACCGTCGGCTCCGGAATCACACCGGATCTGCTGACCTTCCTTTCCGGGAAGCGCTCGCGGGCTTGAGCCGAGGCTCTTACCGCCGGTGGGGACTTTCACCCCGCCCTGAGAACTTTGACGGTGAAGCTATGGAGGGGGAGGGCGGCGCTGTCAATTAGCGCCGTCGCCGCAGCTGCCAATCTTCCTCCTTGTGGCTAACCACGCTCCGGGAACATCGCCTTCAGCCCCTCGCGTGAGGCCTTGGCGACGCCGCGCTCGGTGATCAGGCCGGTGACAAGCCGCGCCGGCGTGACGTCGAAGGCCGGGTTTGCCGCGGGCGTCGCTTCCGGCGAGACGCGCACCTGCGCGATCTCGCCCTTGGCGTTCTTGCCCCAGACCAGCGACACCTCGTCGCCGGAGCGCTCCTCGATCGGGATTTCTGCAAGCCCGTCGCCCACCGTCCAGTCGATGGTCGGAGAGGGCAGCGCGACATAGAACGGCACGTCGTTGTCGGAGGCGGCGAGCGCCTTGAGATAGGTGCCGATCTTGTTGCAGACGTCGCCATCCGCGGTGGTGCGGTCGGTGCCGACGATAACCATGTCGATCTGGCGACGCTGCATCAGATGGCCGCCGGCATTATCGACGATCAGCGTGTGCGGCACGCCGTGGCCGGCCATCTCCCAGGCGGTCAGCTGGGCGCCCTGATTGCGCGGCCTGGTCTCGTCGACATAGACATGGACCGGAATGCCGGCTTCGGTTGCCAGATATATTGGCGCGGTTGCGGTGCCGTAATCGACCGTCGCCAGCCAGCCGGCGTTGCAATGGGTCAGGATGTTGACCGTCTCTCCCGGTGCTTTTCGCGCCGCGATTTGCTTGATGATGGCAAGCCCGTTCTCGCCGATGGCGCGGTTCAGCCCGACATCCTCGTCAGCGATCTCGGCGGCGCGCCGATAGGCGGCCCCGGCCCGCTCGGCCGGCGGCAGCGGCTTCAGAACCCGCCGCATCTCGTCAAGCGCCCAGCGCAGGTTGATCGCCGTCGGGCGTGTCGCGTGCAGTGTCTCCCAGACGGCGTCCAACGCCGCATCCGACGGGTCGTCTTCCATCTGGATGGCGACGCCATAGGCGGCGGTGACGCCGATCAGCGGCGCGCCGCGCACCCACATGTCGCGGATCGCGGTGGCGATACCGGCAACGGTGCCGATCGTCTCGATGCGGAACTCATGCGGCAGCCAGCGCTGGTCAATGATCTCGACCGAGCGGCCGTCATCGCTCAGCCAGATGGTGCGGTAGTGGCGGTCGCCGACGTTCAAAGGCTGCTCTCCTGTTCGATCAGCGCGGCCAGGCTGTTGACCTCGTCGATGCTGTATATCTGGCGCCGGTTGACGGCGAGATGGCGGCCGAACTTCAGTGCCTTTGCTTCGCATGTGGCGCGCAGATCCTGATCGGCAATGGTCTCGAAATCGGCATTGTGGGCGAGGCCGAGGATGCGCCGGTGCACCTCGATGCCGGCAAAGCCGAGCAGGTCGGTCCAGATCGAGTGCAGCATGTGGTCGAGCGCCTGCTCGGCGCCGAGCAGATCGCCTTGATCCTCGAACAGGCTTCTGTGGTAGAGCATGCCGGTGCGCTCGGTCCGCCACAGATGCGAGAACTCGGCGCGGAACACGGCCCAGGTTTCGGCGGTGACCCCGAGCAGGTAGGCGCGCATGGCGTCGCGCCTGCCTTTGTCTTCATGGCCGTGCTGCGAGAAGAATGACATCCAGAAATTGGCGAGCAGCATGCCAACGTCGAAGGCGATCGGGCCATAGAAGGCGAACTCCGGATCGATCATCCGGGTTTCGGTATCGGTGACCATGATCGAGCCGGAATGCAGGTCGCCATGCAAGAGCGTCTCGGCGTTGGCGGCGAACAGATGTTTCAGACGCTGCGCCTCGACCTTGAGGTCGCGGTCTGCGCGCAGCTCGGCGACCAGGCCGTCGAGCTGCGGCGACGTATGCCGGTTCAGCTTGGCGTCGAAATAGGGATCGGTGAACACCAGGTCCTCGGTGATGCCGCATAGCTCGACATTGTCGGCGAACAGCGCCAAATCGGCTTTGCGGTCCTTGGTCGGCATATGCAGGTCGGAGCCGCGGAACAGGGTGCGGGCCATGAACAGGCCGATGTCGCGGGCGATGTTCGGCAGTTGCCGGCCTTCGATCAGCGCACGCCGCAGGATGATGTGCGGCGGCGCCAGATATTCCATGACGATCAGCGCCTGGGCCTCGTCGAAATGGTGGATCGACGGCACCGAGCCGGGCGCTCGGCGCTCCTGCCTTGTCAGCGCGTGATACTCGAAGAACGAGCGTTTCAACGGCAGCGGCCAGCTGTCGCCGACCAGCCGCACATAGGGCAGGGCCTGCTTGACGACGACCGCGCCTTCGTCGCCCTCGACGATGAACACCAGGTTGAGATTGCCGTCGCCGACCTCACGCACCTTCCAGCGTCGGGCATCCTTGCCGATCTGCGCGGTGACGGCCTCATTGGCGCCGAGGCGCGCCGGCAGCGTTTCGACCGATAGTGCTTCGAACGGCAGTTTCTGCGTCATCATCATCCTCTCGCTTATGCGCTCCGAACATAAAGGAGGCATGGCGGCGGGGCCAAGCTAGGAAGCATGCTGGCAATTGTCAATCGTGTTGACAATTGCCGATATAGCCCATAGCGTCGGGGTCAGGGAGGAATGAATGGGCACTGGTGCCGTGTTCCGCGTGGACGGCCTAAGGAAGTCCTTTGGCCATATCGAGGTGCTTGGCGGCATCTCGCTCGACTTGCATGCGGGCGAAGTCACCGTGCTGATGGGCGCCAACGGCGCCGGCAAATCCACCCTGGTCAAGATCGTCAGCGGCGTCTACGAGCTCGGCGGCGGCACGATGCATCTCGCCGGCGAGGACTTCGCGCCGAACACGCCGGCCGAGGCGATCCGCGCCGGCGTCGTCACCGTGCATCAGAACATCAATGACGGGGTCGTCGCCGACCTCGACGTCGCCACCAATCTGACGCTGGACCGCCTGAGCGGCAGCGGCGTGCCGACCTTCTTCAATCCCGGCCGCGTGCGCCGCGAGGCCAGGGCCGTCGCCGATCGCATGGGGCTCGCCATCGACCTCAAGGCCCGGGTCAGCGATCTCTCGTTGGCAGACCGGCAGATGGTGGCGATCGCGCGGGCCATGGCGCACCGGCCGAAAGTGCTGATCCTCGACGAGCCGACCTCGTCGCTGTCCAGCGCCGAGGCCGACCGGCTGTTCCAGCTCATCGACCGGCTGCGCGAGCAAGCGGTGGCGATCCTCTACATCTCGCATCGCATGTCCGACATCCGCCGGCTCGCCGACCGCATCGTCTCGATGCGCGACGGCGTGGTGAGCGGCCTGTTCGACACCAAGCCGCTCGACTATGAGGGCGCCGTCAACGCCATGCTCGGCCGCAAGATCCATCTCGACCGGGTGGTCGCGAGAAGCTCGGCGCGCGCTGTCTTCAACACGGAAGGCCTGCGGATCGCGCAAGGGTCGAAGCCGATCTCGATGACGCTCGGCGCCGGCGAGGTGGTGGCGATCACCGGCTTGGTCGGCGTTGGCAAGACGGCGCTGGCCGAAACCTTGTTCGGTGTGCGCCGGCCGCTGTCCGGCACCATGACCATGGACGGCAAGCCCTATGCGCCGGCATCGGCAGGCGAGGCGATCGCGGCCGGCGTTTTCCTTGTCGCCAAGGACCGCGCCACCAGCGGCATCGTCGGCGGCTTCAACATCGAGCGCAACATCAGCCTGCCCTTCCTCAAGCGCATGTCAGGCTTCGGCATCATGAAGCGGCGCGCCGAACGCAGCATCGCACGCCGGCAGATCGACGAGCTCGCCATCGTCTGCCGTTCGGAGAAGGACGAGCTTTCCGCACTTTCGGGCGGCAATCAGCAGAAGGTGATGGTCGGCCGCTGGATGTCGCAGGATGCAAAACTGTTCATCCTCGACGAACCGTTTCAGGGCGTCGACATCTCGGCCCGGCGCGACATCGCCTCCAAGCTCCGAGCGAGCGCCGACGGCCGCGCCACGCTGCTCTTCGTCACTGAGCTCGACGAGGCGCTGGAGACGGCCGACCGCATCCTGGTCATGTCGGAGCAGACGATCGTCGGCGAACACAGGAACGAAGACATCGATCTCGAGCGGCTGCTTGCCGAAGTGGCGGGCGGCCCGCTGCACAGTGCGGCGTGAGGATCATGGACAGGAATGGAGCAGGGATGCGTTGGACTGACACGGCAACGGCGCCGGAGAGCGCTGCATGATGTTGCGTGACCATGCCATCCGCTACGGCTTCATCGTCCTTCTGTTCGGCCTGATCGCCTATTTCGCGGTCGCCGCCGACGGTTTCGTGTCGCCGCAGAGCGCCGTCTTCATCTTCCAGTCCGTCGCCATCACTGGCGTGCTGGCGCTCGGCGTCACGGCGACCCTCGTAGTCGGCGGCTTCGACCTGTCGATCGGCTCGGTCGCCACCAGCGCCATGATGGCGGCCGCCTATGTCATGGTGGTTCTGGAGCAGAACGCCGTCGTCGCGGTCGTCGTCTGCCTGCTCATAGGCGCCGTCGTCGGCCTGATCAACGGCTGGCTGATCGTCTACATGCGGGTGCCCGACCTGCTCGCCACGCTCGGCATGATGTTCCTGCTCGTCGGCCTGCAGCGCATCCCAACCGAAGGCCGTTCGATCGCCACCGGCATGACCATGCCCGACGGCTCGGTCGCCAACGGCAAGTTCGGCGAAGCCTTCCTGGCGCTCGGACGCCATCGCTTCGATTTCTTCGTGCCCAACCTCGTTCCGGTGTCGGTCGTGGTGCTGATTGTGCTGGCGCTGCTGATCTGGTTCTTCCTCGAATACACGCGCTTCGGCCGCATGATGTATGCCGTCGGCAGCAATGAGCGCGCGGCCGAACTCGCCGGCGCGCGGGTCAAGGCCTACAAGATCTGGGCCTATGTCATTTCGGGCGTCTTTGCCGCGATCGGCGGCATCCTGCTCGCCGCCCGGCTTGGCCGTGGCGACATTGCCTCAGGCAACAATCTGCTGCTCGACGCGGTGGCGGCCGCGCTCATCGGCTACGCGGTGCTTGGCGCGGCCAAGCCAAACGCCTTCGGCACGGCCGTCGGCGCGGTCTTCGTAGGGGTACTGCTACAGGGCCTGACGATGATGAACGCGCCCTACTACACGCAGGATTTCGTCAAGGGCGGCGTTCTCGTCGTCGCCCTTGTCTTCACCTTCGCCCTTTCCGGCAGGGGCGGGAGATAGGTTCGACCGGTCAAAACAGTGGAGGAAAACGACATGAACATCACAAGAAGACTTCTGGGGAAGGTGGCGCTCGGGCTTGCGGGCGCCACGATGCTGATGCAGGTCCCGGCTCTTGCCGCCGACAGACCGGCGCCGTTCGACAAGCCCGGCGTCAAGATCGCGCTGGTGCGCTATCTGTCGACCGGCGACTTCTTCCAGGCCTATCTCTCGGGCGTCGAGGCGCAGGCCAAGGCGCTCGGCGTCGACCTGCGCGTGCTGGACAGCCGCCAGGACGCCGCCCTTCAGGCCGACATGGTCGACCAGGCCATCGCGCTCGGCGTGCAGGGCATCATCATCCAGCACGGCCTGACGGAATCGATGAAGGATGCCGCGCAGCGCGCGGTCGACGCCGGCATCAAGGTCGTCGCTTTCGACGTCAATGTCGAGAACCCGAAGATCCCGCAGATCGAGCAGTCCGACCGCGACCTTGCCCGTCTCGCGCTAGAGCAGGCGGTCACGGACAATGGCGACAGCTGGACGGCCGGCTATGTCTACGTCGCCGGCATCGCGCCGCTCGACCGCCGCAACGAGACCTGGGTCGACGTGAAGAAGAAGCATACGGGCATCAACGAGGTCGCCATGTTCGGCACGCTCGACAACCCGATTGCCAACTCCGTCGCCAACCAGGCACGCTCGGTGCTGTCGGCGCATCCCGACATAAAGGTAATGTTCGCCCCCTATGACGAATTCGCCAAGGGGGTGAAGATCGCCGTCGACGAGGCGGGTCTGAACAAGGCCGTCAAGATCTACTCGGCCGACATCTCGACCTCTGACATCGCCGCGATGCGCGAGCCGGACAGCGCCTGGGCCGCCACCGCAGCCACCAACCCGGCCGTCGTCGGCCAGGTCTCGGTGCGCGCGCTGGCGCAACTGCTCGCCGGCGAGGATCCCGGCCACAACGTCATCGTGCCGCCGACGCTGATCACCCAGAAGGAACTCATCGACAAGGACATCAAGAACATGGAGGACCTGTCGGCCAAGCTGCCGCAGTTCGCCCATGCCGATGTCGCGATGCCGGCCTGGATGCCGAACCCGAACGCCAAGTAGTTCTGGTCTAGGCGCGTCGCCTATGATGGTATTGATGCGACGCGCTTCCGACTCCCAGCTGCTGCACGTTTTTGGCGACATTAGCAACGTTGGCGCTGCCCCTCATTCGCCTGCCGGCACCTTCTCCCCGTATAGTGACGGGGAGAAGAGGCTGGCCGCGACGCTGGCGCATATTCTGCAACGAGGTTGACGAAACCATCCGCGACAGCTGTCTTTCTCCCCGTCACTATACGGGGAGAAATGCCCGGCAGGGCAATGAGGGGCAGCGCCAACCGACGAAATAACGTCAACCGTCTTGCTTGAGACCGTTCTAGCCAACGCGACCTCTTTCGTGCTCGGAAGAGAGTGGCATCCAGGGCCGCTCTCCTGCTTGCAGCCCGCTCTCAGCCCACTCTTCCGGCGCGCGCCAACCCATGCGCCACCAGCCGGTCGATGACTTCCGGATAGCTGACGCCGCTCGCCGCCATCGCCTTGGCGTACATGCTGATGTCGGTGAAGCCGGGAATGGTGTTGAGCTCGTTGATCAGGAACGTCATGTCCGGCATCAGGAAGAAGTCGACACGCGCCATGCCGTCGCAACCGACGGCCCTGAAGGCCCTTGCGGCCATGTCGCGCATCGCCTGCTCGACTTCCCGCGGCAGTTCGGCCGGCACGATCAATGCCGCGCCGTTCTCGTCGATATACTTGGCATTGTAGTTGTAGAAGCCGTGGCTTTCCGCCGGCACGATCTCGCCCGGCCGCGAGACGAAGAGCTTGCCCGCGGGGTCTTCCAGCACGCTGAATTCGATCTCGCGGCCACGGACGAATTCCTCCGCCAAGAGCTTGCGATCGTGCTGGAAGGCTTCCGCAAGCGCTCGATCGAATTCCTGGCTGGCATTGACCTTTGCGACGCCGACAGACGAGCCCTGCCGCGCCGGTTTGACGAAGAGCGGCAGGCCGAGCTGGTCTCCCAGCACGGCAAGCGATGGCGCCGAACCTTCCTCAATGGTCACCGACCGCGCGACTGGTAGGCCGGCAGCTTTCAGCAGCCGCTTGGCGATGTCCTTGTCGAGCGCAGTCGCGGAGCCCAGGATGCCGCAGCCGGCGAGCGGCACCTGCGACACTTCCGCCAGCCCCTGCACCGCGCCGTCCTCGCCGTGCAGGCCGTGCAGGACGGGAAACAGGATATCGATATCTGGCAGCGCGTAGGGCGCGCCCTCGGCCGGGATCGCCAGCATCCGCCCGTGTCCGCCCGGCACCAGGCAAATCTCCGTGTCGCCCGAAGGTGCCGACAGCGTGCCGTCCTCGAAACGGCTGAGCAGCCATTTTCCTTCGCGGCTGACGAAGATCGGAACCGCATCATATTTCGCCGGCGCCAGCGCGCGCATGACATTGGTCGCCGAAAGCATCGAAACGTCATGCTCTGCCGAACGCCCGCCAAAGAGCACGGCAATACGCAGTCTGTTCGCGGCCATGAACGTCTCCACCTTGCAAGCGGTTCAAGGAATAGATTGAAGCGGAATTTCGGCAATCGCTTCCGACGACGACAGTTTTCAAGTCGTGGTGGCGAGGTCGCTAAAGTCGCTGCCGCCCCTCAACTGGTGATTGGCGAAACCGTCGGCGACAGCGTCCCTCTCCCCGTCACTATACGTGGAGAGGACACCGGCAAGCGGATGAGGGGCGGCGCCAGCGTTCCCCTATGAACCCCTGCATGACAGTAGGGGTCCATGGCAGGTTGCCTACCGCAGCGCCGCGGCGATGTTGCCGCCGTCGACCGTCGTCACATCGGCGGTGGTTCGATCGGCCAGCGCCTGGTGCAGGAAGGCCTGCGCCACGTCCTCGGCCGTCACTTCCTGGCCAAGCAGATTGCCGGACATGTATTCCTTCTCCGACACGCCGCGCGCGCCCGAGCGGCTGGCGATCATGGCGTCGGTCAACAGACCCGAGCGGATGCGGTCGGCATTGACCGCGTTCGAGCGGATGCCCTGCGCGCCGTAGTCCAGCGCATATTGCCTCGACAAAAACAGCGTCGCCGCCTTCGGTATGCCATAGGCGCCGAACTTCGGCCCCGGGTTGATCGCCTGCTTGGACGTGTTGAACAAAAGCACGCCGCCGGTGCCCTGTTCCAGCATGATGCGCACGGCGTTCTGCGCCGCCGACTGGTGGGCGAAGAAATTGAGCTCGAAGCTCTTGCGCAGCGTAGCGTCGTCGAGCTCGCCGATGCGGCCTTCCCAGGCCGCGCCCGCATTGGAGACGAGGATGTCGAGGCCGCCATAGACGGCGACTGCCCGGTCGAAGGCGGCACGCAGTTCGGCCGGATTGGTGATGTCGGCGCCGACGCCGATCGAGCCGTTGCCGGCCTTCTTCGCCGCTTCCGCGGCCTTGGCCGCATCGAGGTCGACGATGATGGCATGTGCGCCATTGTCGGCGAACAGCTTCGCCGTCGCCGCGCCGATCGCGCCGGCGCCGCCGGTCACCAGCACCACCTGGCCGGTCAGCGGCTTCGGCTTGTTGGAGGCGAGCTTGGCCTGTTCCAGCGACCAGTATTCGAGCGGGAAGAGATCGGCCTTGGACAGCGGGTGGAAATGGCCGACGGCCTCGGCGCCGCGCACCGCCTCGATCCACATCTCGCCAACGTCGGAGGCGATCCTGGCGTCCTTCAGCGTGCGGCCGTGGCCGAACATGCCGAGGCCTGGCACCAAGGTCAGGCGCGGCATCGGATCGAGCATGGTCCGCTTGACGTCGTCCAGTGCGTCATTGGTCTCGAAATAGGCGCGATAGTCCTTGGCGAAGGTCTCGACATGGCCGCGGACGACCGCCTTGTAGTCGCCGATCTTGTCGGCGTCCGGCGCCGGCACCGCCATCGGACCGGTCTTGATGCGGATCGAGAGATCCGGCGTCGAGACACCGCGCCCGGCATAGTCGGCGATGTCAGCCGAATTGATGAAATCGACGATCGCATCGGAGGTGCGGAAGTCGCTGATCATGCGATCGAAGCGGCCTTCGCCGCGCGCCACCGCCACCGCGCCGCGCAGCGCGGGCGCGATGTCGGCCGGCTTGGCAAGTCGAGCCGGCAGGGCCGCCTTTGCCGTCTTCGGCTTGCCGTTCTTGGCGACATAGTCCTCGGCGACGGTCACATGGTGGATCATCCGGTCGTAGGCCTGTCTGGCATCGTCGCCGAAGGTGAAGATGCCGTGCTTGTCGAGGATCAGGCCCTCGACGCTGGGGTCGGCATCGAAAACGTCGCCCGCCGCCTTCGCCAGGTCGAAGCCCGGCATGATGTAGGGCACGTAGCCCATCTTTTCGCCGAACACTTTTCCAACCAGCGCCTTGCTGTCTTCCTGGTCGACAATGGCGAGGACGGCGGTCGAATGCGTGTGGTCTACGAATTTGTGCGGCAGGAAGGCGTGCAGCAGCGTTTCGACCGAGGGATTGGGCGAGCCGGGGTCGATGAGGTTGGCGCGCTGCAGCGCCACCATGTCTTCGTCGGAGAGCCTCTCCAGCGCGCGCGCCTTGAGCAGCGCGCCCATCTTAACCGCCGGCAGGCCTTGCGGCTCGATGACGGCCATGTCCCAGCCGCTGCCCTTGACGCAGAGCACGTCCCACTCGTCGCCGACGAGATCCGTGGCTTTGATCTTGCACGACGTGTTGCCGCCGCCATGCAGCACCAGCCGCGGCTCGCCGCCGAGCAGCCGGGTCGTATAGACGCGCAGCGCGAGGTCGCGGCCGACGCCCTTCTTGGCATAGTCGGCAACCATCTTTTCCGCGTCGCCGTCATTCCACAGGTTCTTCATCTCGCTTCGTCCGCTTTCATGTCTTTGATTGCTGTGAACAGGAATGCCGCGACGCTTTGATGACAATGCGCCGGCGGCGAGGATTGTTTGTCTAGGAAGCCTTCTTGGTCACCGCTCGGGCATGGTCCAGCAGCCGCTGCGCCATGCGCGCGCCGACCACCAGATGCGTGCAGAGTCCGCCGGCGAGCGCGGCAAGCAGCGGCTCGAATTTGCTGTCCTCCTGCACCACCATCAGCCGCTTTTCGATGGCGCCGAGCGAGCCGAGTTCGGCGGAGATGACCCGGCGGTTGTAGCTGCAGTCGAGCGCCTTGCCGCCGGCGTCGATGATCTGTCCGGCGATCACGCCGGCGGCGCCGGCGTTGCGCAGCACTTCCATTTCGCTCACCGTCAGCGCGCCACATTTGACGACATGGCTGTCGGCGTCGACGGTGCCGACGGAAAACAGCGCGAGGCTGCAATCGCTGATGCCTGCCAGTTGTTCGCGGATCACAGGCTCGGCGCGCAGGGCCCGCGCCAGCTCTTCCGTCGACAGCACCAGCGGCGCGTAGAAGTTCAGCCCCTTGGCATTGAGCCGCCGCGCGATCTCCATCGTGCACTGGTCGGGCCGGTAGGAGTAGGGCGCGCCGAGGTTGCCGCAGAGCTGCACCACGGTCACGTCCTGCAGGTCGGCGAAGGACATGATGTCGGCGATGGTGTAGACGGTGCGGCCCCAGGCGACGCCGATGCGGTCGCCCTTTTTCACCAGCTCGAGAAAGACGCTGGCCGCCAGCACCGCGATGTCGGTCGACGGATCGACGACATAGGCGTTTTCCGGCGCGATCCAGACGGCGTCGAGCTCCAGCGCGTCTTCCAGCTTCCGCGCCATGACGTCATCGGTGAACAGCTGGGTCGAGGTCGAGATGTTGACGATGCCGGTCTCGCGCGCCTTGCGCAGATACATGGCGACCGACGCGCGTGAAATCTTCAGCTGGTTCGCCACTTCGTCCTGGCGCATGCCATGCGCATAGTAAAGCCAGGCGGCCTTGTGGATAAGCTGTTCTGCCGGTCGGATTGCCATGCCATCTCCTCGCTGACATTATTCACGGCTCTCGACAAAAGTCAAACCGAGTGGAGGTATGCGTTTCCCTTTCGCCGGCTGAATCTAGATCACCATTGTGCCAAATGCCCCCTGTCGTGGCATCGTTGGTGGTGACGAGGCGCGGAGCCTGTGATTAGAAGTCGATCATGCAACATTACAGCTTGCGCAGCGGGAGGACGGGATGAGCAATCCCTATGAACAGGATCTCGACAGGAACGCCGCCAACCATCAACCGCTGACGCCGCTCACCTATCTTGAGCGGGCGGCAAAAACCTATCCCGATCATGTCGCCATCATCCATGGCAATCAGCGCATCACCTATCGCGATTTCTGGCGGCGCTCGCTGAGACTCGCTTCGGCGCTGGCCAAGCGCGGCATCGGCAAGGGCGATACGGTGACGGTGATGCTGTCGAACACGCCACCGATGCTGGAGGCGCATTTCGGCGTGCCGATGACCAGGGCGGTGCTGCATTCGCTGAACACGAGGCTCGACGCCGCCGTCATTGCATTCCAACTCGACCACGCCGAGACCAAGGTCCTGATCGTCGATCGCGAATTCTCCGGCGTGGTCAGCCAGGCGTTGGCATTGGCCAAGGCCAAGCCATTGGTCATCGATTATGACGATCCCGATTACGCCGCCGACGCGCCCTATCCGAAGGGCGAGCGGATCGGCACGCTCGACTATGAGGAGTTCGTCGCGGGCGGCGATGAGGCTTTCGCCTGGTCGATGCCGGATGACGAGTGGGACGCCATCTCGCTCAACTACACATCGGGCACCACGGGCAATCCCAAAGGCGTCGTCTACCACCATCGCGGCGCAGCGCTGATGGCCTACACCAACACCATCCATGCCGGCATGGCCAAGCACGCGGTCTATTTGTGGACGCTGCCGATGTTCCACTGCAACGGCTGGTGTTTCCCGTGGACGCTGGCCGTTCAGGCCGGCATCCATGTCTGCCTGCGCTGGGTGCGGCCGAAGCCGATCTACGACGCCATTGCCGATCACGGCGTCACCCATCTGTGCGGCGCGCCGATCGTGATGTCGGTGCTGATCAACGCCAGGGACGAGGACAAGCGGCAGTTTCCGCAAACCGTCACCTTCAACACGGCGGCCGCGCCGCCGCCGGAGGCCGTGCTGTCAGGCATGGCCGATGCCGGCTTCGCCGTCACCCATCTCTACGGCCTGACCGAGACCTACGGGCCGGCTGTCGTCAACGAATGGCACAATGAGTGGGACGAGCTGGAGAAGGGACCGCGCACGGCGAAGAAGGCGCGCCAGGGCGTGCGCTATGCTTCGCTCGAAGGCCTGACTGTGATGGATCCCCAGACGATGACGGAAACCCCGGCCGACGGCGAGACCATCGGCGAGGTCATGTTCCGCGGCAACATCGTCATGAAGGGCTATCTGAAGAACAGGAAGGCGACTGACGAGGCCTTCGCCGGCGGCTGGTTCCACTCAGGCGATCTCGGCGTCATGCATCCGGACGGCTACATCCAGCTCAAGGATCGCTCCAAGGACATCATCATTTCCGGCGGCGAGAACATCTCCTCGATCGAGGTCGAGGACGCGCTCTACAAACATGCCGCCGTCGCCTCCTGCGGCGTCGTTGCGAAGTCCGATGACAAATGGGGCGAGGTGCCGGTCGCCTATGTCGAGCTGAAGCCCGGCAAGAGCGCGACCGAGGCCGAGATCATCGACCATTGCCGCACTTTGATCGCCCGCTTCAAGGTGCCGAAGGCAGTGGTGTTTGCGGAAATCCCGAAGACATCGACCGGGAAGATCCAGAAGTTCCGGCTGCGGGAAATGGCGAAGGGCCTCTGAGTTCGTCATCCTAGGGTGAAGCAGTCGCGGCGCGACGTTGCGGAAACCCTGGGGTCCATGCCGTGATCTTGCGGCCGTGCTGCGGCGGTCGAGAATAGCCCTGCACGAATGGCGCCGCTGGCAAGCTAACTGCTTGATCCGACTTTATTCTTTGGCCGACGTCACGGCATTGATCCCAGGGTCTGCGCCGCGTCGCTTCGCTCCTTGCTTCGCCCTAGGAAGACGAACTCATTCGTCGGGTTCAACCTTTCCTCACTGTCACCATCTGTCACCAATTATACGCGTACGTCGAATCCGCGTTGACATCCTGCTCGTTTCGATTTACGAGTGACGAAAATTGAAATTCGTCACTCGTTATTTGACAGAGAGCTAATGTCCGAAGCCGCCAACATCGTGGCCGACCCCGCCCGCCAGGAAAATGTGACGCGCATCCTCGATTGCGCCGAACGCCTGTTCCGGCACTACGGCTACGGCAAGACCAATGTCGCCGACATCGCCCGCGAGCTCGGCATGTCGCCGGCCAACATCTATCGTTTCTTTGCCTCCAAGGTCGAAATCCACCAGGCCGTCTGCGGCCGCATGCTCGGCGCCAGCTACAAGATGGCCTACGAGATTTCGCGCTTGCCGCTCAGCGCCGAGGAGCGGCTGCGCCGCTACGTGCATGCGCAGTACAAGATGACCATGGAAGTCATGCTCGATGACCAGAAGGTGCATGAGATGGTCATCGTCGCGCTCGAGCGCGACTGGGGTGTCATCGACAAGCATGTCGACAGCATCCACGATCTGTTCGCCGAGGTGATCCGCCAGGGCATCGAAGCCGGCGAGTTCAGGGACCAGGATCCGGTGATCGCGTCGCGCTGCTTCGGCGCCGCCACCGTCATCCTTTGCCATCCGCAGATGGTGGCGCAGTGCCTTGCCAAGACCAACCGGGCGATGCCCGACGATCTCATCGATTACGCGATCCGAGCCTTGAAATAGCCGCCGCCCGCCGGGCGCCGGTCGACAAGTTTATCTCCAGTCAGGAGTGCTAAGGTGTCTTTGTCCAATTCCATCATCCGCGGGCTGCCGGTCGCCGGCCTGATCGTCGCCGCTCTCGGGCTCGCCGGCTGCAGCCAAGAGAAGGCCGAGGTCAAGGAGATCATCCGGCCAGTCAAGGTGGTCGAGATCGGTGAGGCCCAGACCACCCGCGAGCTCGACTATTCCGGCTCGGTGCGCGCCCGCACCGAGATGAACCTCGGCTTCCGCGTCGCCGGCAAGGTCACCGAGCGCCTCGTCGATATCGGCCAGCATGTGAATTCGGGCGACGTGCTCGCCCGCATCGATCCCTCCGACTACGATTTGTCGGTCAGGAGCGCGGCGGCGAGCCTCGATGCCGCCGAGCGGCAGGTCGAAACGGTGGATCTGGCAAAGAAGCGCGCCGAGCAGCTCTACGCCAAGAGCTTCGCCTCGAAGTCGCAGCTCGATCAGGCGACGCTGACCTATGCTCAGGCCGTGGCGACGCGTGACGCTGCCCGCTCGACGCTTGCCCAGGCGAAGAATCAGGTCGGCTACACCGATCTCAAGGCGAACGAGGATGGCATTGTCACCGCCATCAGCGCCGATATCGGCCAGGTGGTCGGCGCTGGAACGCCCGTGATGACCGTTGCCGTCGATGGCGAGAAGGAAGTGCTGATCGCCGTTCCTGAAATGGATATCGCCGAGTTCCGGCCGGGTAAGGACGTCAAGGCGGGCTTCTGGTCCGACGACGCGCTGACGCTGGCCGGCAAGGTCCGCGAGGTGGCCGGCAGCGCCGATCCGCAGTCGCGCACCTTCGCCGTTCGCGTCTCGCTGCCCAACGATCCACGCGTGCTGCTCGGCATGACCGCCAACATCGAAGCCTCGGTGGCGAGCCGGAAGCAGATGGTGTCGATTCCGCTCAGCGCGCTCGCCCAGAAGGACGGCCAGAAGATCGTCTGGACCGTCGACCGCACCAGCGAGACGGTTCATCCGCGCCCGGTCAAGGTCGGCGACTTCACGGTGGACGGCGTCAATGTCGCGGACGGGTTGAAGCAGGGCGACGTCGTGGTCGCCGCCGGCACGCAGTTCATGACCGAGAACCTCAAGGTCAAGCTCTCCGGCGACGCGGCGCAGCAGTCGGCGTCGGCCGAAGGCAAAGCCGACATCACCAGCAGCCTGCGCTGAAGCCAGGCGAATGAAAACGCCGCTCGTTGAAGCAAGCGGACCATGGTTTCCGGGCGGCGAGCGCCCGGCTGTCGAGACGTCAGGTTGATGTAACCCCCACATCGATCCTCGCGTCCCACCGCGACGAGTGTCTCTCCGCCTCGGAAAGCCTCGCCGCCCGGAAGCCAGCATCGGAAATATCGTGAGCACGCGCAGATGCGTGCCTTTGCCGATCAATCGGAATGGACTGACGCCGATGACCACCGACAGCACTGAAAAGCGGCCCTTCAATCTTTCGCGCTGGGCGATCGGCCACCCCAGCATCGCCCGCTTCCTGTTCGGCCTGATCATCCTCGCCGGCGCGCTCGGCCTGATGCGCATGGGCCAGAAGGAAGATCCGGACTTCACCTTCCGCGTCATGGTCGTCCAGGCCGTCTGGCCGGGCGCCTCAATCCAGGAGATGGAGGACCAGGTCGTCAACAAGATCGAGCGCAAGCTGCAGGAAACGCCGCATCTCGACTTCGTGCGCTCCTATACCCGCGCCGGCAGCGCCATCATCACCCTGCAGGTGAAGGGCGACACCAACGCCGAAGAGGTCAAGGACGCTTTCTACCAGGTGCGCAAGAAGGTCGGCGACATCGCCAGCGACCTGCCGCAGGGACTGCTCGGCCCGTATTTCAACGACGAGTTCGGCGACACCTTCATCACGCTGCATTCGATCAGCGGCGACGGCTACAGCTATCCCGAGCTGAAGAAGTTCGCCATTCAGGCCCGCGACATGCTGTTGACGACGCCGGGCGTCGAGAAAGCCGTCATCATCGGCGACCAGCCGGAGAAGATCTATGTCGACGTCTCGTCGAAGGCTCTGGCCGAGCGCGGCCTGACGCTGACCGACCTGCAGAACGCGATCAAGGGCCAGAACAATGTCGATCCGGCTGGCTCGGTCGATACCGGACAACGCTCGGTGCGCATCTCGGTCGAGGGCGACGTCACCAGGGCCGCCGACATCAGGGAACTGCGCCTGCGCGCCGGCGGTCAGGTGACGCGGCTCGGCGACATCGCCACCGTCTCTTCGGGGCTGGAGGATCCGTTCCAGCGCAAGTACCGCTTCAACGGCCATGAGAGCGTCCAGCTCGGCGTCGTCATGGCCAAGGGCTTCAACGTCACCGACGTCGGCAAGGATGTCGAGGCGACCTACCAGCGCTTCGAGGAAGGCCTGCCCTACGGCGTCGCGGTTGACCAGATCTCCGACCAGCCGGAAGTCGTCCGCGATGCCGTCAAGGAGTTCATGGAGGCGCTCGGCGAGGCGCTGCTGATCGTGCTGGCCGTCTCGCTGCTGTCGATCGGCTGGCGTTCCGGCCTGGTCATAGCCATCGCCATCCCGCTGGTGCTCGCCGCCACCTTTGCCATCATGTACGAGCTCGGCATCGACCTGCAGCGCATTTCGCTGGGCGCGCTGATCATCGCGCTCGGCCTGCTCGTCGACGACGCCATGATCGTCGTCGAGATGATGGAGCGAAAGCTGGAGGAGGGGCTGGTCAAGATCGAGGCGGCGAGCTTCGCCTATTCTTCGACCGCCTTCCCGATGCTGACCGGCACGCTGATCACCACCGCCGGCTTCATCCCGGTCGGCTTCGCCGCCTCGACCGCCGGCGAATATGTGCGCACCCTGTTCTATGTCGTCGGCATCGCGCTGGTCGTGTCCTGGTTCGTGGCAGTCTATTTCACGCCATGGCTCGGCCACATGATCCTGAAGCAGCGCAAGCATGCCGGCAGCCATCACGACGTCTTCGACACGCGCTTCTACCGCCGGCTGCGCGCCACCGTCGGCTGGGCCGTGCGCCATCGCATCATCGTGCTGGTGATGACGCTGGTCACCTTCGCCACCAGCCTGTGGGCGTTCCAGTTCATTCCGCAGAACTTCTTCCCACAGTCCTCGCGGCCGGAGATCCTCGTCGACCTCTGGCTGCCGGAAGGCACCTCGATCAAGGAGGTCGAGACGCAGGCCAAGGCGCTCGAAGGCAAGATGATGGACGATCCGGACAAGCGCTTCATCGCCACCTATATCGGCGAGGGCGCGCCGCGCTTCTTCCTGCCGCTCGACCAGCAGCTCAGGAATCCCAACTTCGCCCAGCTCCTGGTGATGGCCAAGGACGAGCCGGCGCGCGAACGACTGATCGTCAAGCTGCGGACCATCCTGGCCGAGGATTTCCCCTCGATCCGTTCCAAGGTCGATCGCCTGTTCCTCGGCCCGCCCACCGGCTGGCCAGTGCAGATGCGGGTCATGGGTCCGGACCGCCAGGAGGTGCGCCGCATCGCCGACGAGGTGAAGGCGAAGTTCCAGGCCAACCCACTGCTTGGCGCCGTCCATGACGACTGGCTGGAGCCGGTGCCGGCGATGAAGCTGGTCATCGACCAGGATCGCGCCCGCGCGCTCGGCGTCACCTCGCAGCGTATCCGCCAGATGCTGCAGGCCACCATGTCCGGCGCGCCGCTCGACGATTTCCGAGACGGCGAGGAGACGGTGTCGATCGTCGCCCGCGAGCCGGAAGCGAGTCGCAAGCTGCTGTCCTCGGTCGATTCCGTCTATATCCCGACCGATTTCGGCGGCTTCGTGCCGCTGTCGCAGGTGGCCAAGGTCGTTCCGGTGCTGGAGCAAGGCATCGAGTGGCGGCGCGACCGCCTGCCGACCATCACGGTTCGCGGCACCCTGCCGGACGGCGTGCAGTCGAACGACGTCGTCACCAAGATGTACAACGACATGAAGGACCTGCGCGCAGGTCTGGCGCCCGGCTACAAGGTCGAGATCCAGGGCGGCGCCGAGGATTCGGCCGAAAGCCAGGCCTCGATCGCCGCCAAGGCGCCGATCATGCTGGCCGTCATCGTCGTGCTGCTGATGATCCAGCTGCAGCATTTCGGCAAGGCGATGCTGGTACTGGCGACCGGTCCGCTCGGCATCATCGGTGCTGCCGCGGCCCTGCTGATCAGCGGCGCGCCCTTCGGCTTCGTCGCCATCCTCGGCGTGATCGCGCTGCTCGGCATTATCATGCGCAACTCGATTATCCTCGTCGATCAGATCGACCAGGACATCGCTGTCGGCATGGAGCGATCCGAGGCCATCATCGGCGCTGCCGTGCGCCGCTTCCGGCCGATCATGCTGACGGCGCTGACCGCGGTGCTGGCGCTGATCCCGATCTCGCGCGCCGTCTTCTGGGGGCCGCTGGCCTACGCCATGATGGGCGGCATCCTCGTCGCCACCGTGCTCACCATCCTCGTGCTGCCGGCAGGCTACGCGCTGTTCTTCGGCCGCGAGCGCAAGAAGGCCGGGGTCGAGGGCAAGAGGCCCGAGTCCGAACTGGTGCAGAACAACGAAGAGCCGCAACTGGCGCTGGCCGCGGAATAGGTGGTGGCAACCTCGGATCGTCCGCCATGGTCACGGGTGGCGGACGATCTGCATCGCGGGTCGGCGCGCTAGTGCAATTCCAGGAAAGTGTGAAGCGAATTGCAGGGGCGCGGCATCTTCAGGCGCGAGTATGAGGGATCGACGCTGCGCGAGAATCTCGGCCTGAAGCGGCCGTCGAACCGGTTCTTCGAGGAGACGACGGTCCGCAAGGCTGGCTGACGAGAGGCCGTTGGACAAAAGAGATCGGGCGCGCCGAGGCGCGCCCGATCTTGTTCTCAGGTCGCTGCGTCAGATGACGAACAGCCAGTTGGCGATCAGCATCACCGCCACGCCGGCGATCAGCGTCAGATAGGGCAGGGCGCCCGCCTTCTTGACCGAGAGGTCGGCTCCCGCCATGCCGAGGTCGGCCAGCATATGGTCGGGGAACTTGCCGCCGTCCTGGATGTAGTGGCGGAAGCAGAACACCGGGATGATCAAAGCCGCGGTGATCAGGCCCGCCCACAGCGCCATCGGGTTCCACACCTTGGCGCCGGCGCCCATGAAGACCGCGTTGACATAGGCGAAGATCGCGCCGATGCCGAGCAGCCAGGTCGGCGCCCGCCACGGCCGCGCGATATGGCCGTTGTCGATGCGGTGGATCCAGCCGGCGTTGAGGTTGAGGAAGTTGAAGATGATGTAGCCGCAGTTCGACACGGCGAGGATGAAGAAGAAGCTCGTCGCGTCGGCCGAGGCGATTGCCAGCACGATCAGGTTGAAGACGAGGTCGGTCCACATCGCCCGCGTCGGCGCGCCGTGCTCGTTGACGTGGCTGAGGTAGCGCGGCAGCCAGCCGTCGACCGAGCCCTGGTAGAGCGTGCGCGAGGAGCCGGCCATCGCCGTCATGATGCAGAGCACCAGCGCCAGGATCATCAGCATGACCAGCAGGCTGTGGATGATCCTGCCGCCGCCGACCATGCCGGCCAGCGCATCGGCGACACCGGACCCGTCGACGATCGGCGTCGCCAGCATGCCGTTGAGGCCGAGCACGCCCTGGAAGGTGAACGGCACCAGGATGAACAGCAGCATGCAGAGCAGGCCGGAATAGAAGATCGCCTTGAACGTGTCGGTGCCGGGGTTCTTGAACTCGGACGTGTAGCAGACGGCGGTCTCGAAGCCGTAGGTCGACCAGGCGGCGATGAACATGCCGCCCAGCACCAGCGTCCAGCCGGCGATGTTCCAGGCTCCCGGGTCGGGCGCGTAGGCGGCCGCCAGCGGCACCAGCGGCGAGAAGTTCGCCCAGTTGATCTGGCCGGTGAAGATCGGCACCACGCCGACGATCAGCATCGGGATGATGACCAAAAGGCCGATATATTTCTGCACATTGGCCGTGCCGAGGATGCCGCGATGCTGGATCGAGAAGATCATCAGCATTAGCACCGCGCCGATGAAGAAGGTCGCGTTGAAGGTGAAGGACACCGGACCCAGCGTATGGCCCCACAGCGACCAGGTGCGGATCGCCGGCGTCGCGGCGGCGGCCACCGCCGCGATGGCATCGGCGGGCGCCGTGCCGGCATGCGCGGCGATATAGGCGACCACTTCCGGCGAGGTCTCGCTGAAGACCGGGATCGGCGCCAGCGCGTTGAGGATATAGGCGGCGGCGATCGAGCAGCCGAGCGACAGCACCGGCGACCAGGCGAACCAGTTGCACCACACCGACAGCGGCGCGATGAATTTCGAGTAACGCAGCCAGGCGGTGGCGCCGTAGATCGAGGCGCCGCCGGACTTGTTCGGGAACAGGCCGGCGATTTCGGCATAGGTGAACGACTGCAGGAAGCCCATGATCATGGACACCGTCCAGATCACGAAAGCCAGCGTTCCGGTCGTGCCGGCAATGCCGCCGATGGAGAACAGGACGAGGGCGGGAACGCCGCTTGCCACCCAGAAGGCGCCACGCCAGTCGATATGCCTGAGCAGCTTGCCTTCCGCAGGCTGCTCCAGGACCGTGCTCATTGTGCTCATATGTATGAATTCCCCTTTTTTTGCTGTTCCCCGCCGGTGTGCCTCGGCTGCGCGAAGCTTCCCCCCCGGCCTCATTTCGAACGGCTGTAGTGTTTCCACTCAGTCGCATTTTTTTCTTAACAGTGAAGATTGATCCGACGCGCTTTCACGTCAAGCGTTTTGTGGCGCCGTGCACATCACGCTTGCGAAACATGGCACGGACGCCACTGCGGCCGCCATCAAGACGGTCGGATGAGGCCTTGGAGGCGGCCGTCAGGAGCGCGGTTTCGTCTTTTGCGGGTCGTAATGCGCGAAGGCCACGACTCGCGCCGGCAGCCGCTTGGCCTGGCCGTCGAGCTTGCCGACCTCGACCTCCGTGCCGATGTCGGCATGGGTGACGTCGAGCCGCGCCAGGGCGATGGTCTTGCCGAGCAGCGGAGAGCGCATGCCGGAGGTGACGACGCCGATCTGGGCGCGGCCGACATGGACGCAGTCGCCGTGGCCGACAGGGATGTTCGCATCGATGTCAAGGCCGACCAGTTTCGTCTGCGGATGTTCCTTGCGCCTTATCAGCGCGTCGCGGCCGATGAAGTCGTCGGTCTTGGTCTTCAGCGGCACGGTGAAGCCGATGCCAGCCTCGAACGGATCGGTCTGGTCGGAGAACTCGTAGCCGGCGAAGATCAGCCCGGCCTCGATGCGCACCATGTCCAGCGCCTGCAGGCCCATCGGCTT
The DNA here is from genome assembly GCF_003998845.1 of Mesorhizobium sp. M4A.F.Ca.ET.022.05.2.1. Classification (NCBI taxonomy): domain Bacteria; kingdom Pseudomonadati; phylum Pseudomonadota; class Alphaproteobacteria; order Hyphomicrobiales; family Phyllobacteriaceae; genus Mesorhizobium; species Mesorhizobium sp. M4A.F.Ca.ET.022.05.2.1. The sequence goes on from NZ_RZOJ01000050.1 coordinate 22,785, forward strand.
CAGCCCATGCGGCTGGCCGGCCTCCCAGATCGCGTCGAACACTTTTTCGGCGTCGCGCGGATGGCACCAGATCTCGTAGCCGAGCTCGCCCGTATAGCCGGTGCGCGAGACGACCACCGGAACGCCGTTGCCGCCGCCGATGCGGGCGACCGCGAAGCGGAACCATTCGAGCTCGCTGATCGATGGCTGCAGCGGCGAGGTCCATACGACCTCCTTGAGGATGTCGCGGCTCTTCGGCCCCTGCACGGCGATGTTGTGCATCTGGTCGGTGGACGAGCGCACCAGCACGTTGAGGCCGAGTTTCCTGGCGGTCTCGCGCAGCCATTCGCCGGACAGGTCGTCGCCGCCGACCCAGCGGAAATTGTCCTTGCCGAGCCTCAGCAGCGTGCCATCGTCGATCATGCCGCCATGCTCGTAGCACATCGCCGAATAGACGATCTGGCCGACGCCGAGCTTCTTGACGTCGCGGGTCAGCGTGTACTGCAGCAGCGCTTCCGAATCCGGTCCGGTGACCTCGAACTTGCGCAGCGGCGACAGGTCCATGATCACCGCCGCCCGCCGGCAGGCCCAGTACTCGGCGATGGCGCCCTCCTTGGCGAAGGAGTTGGCCAGCCAGTAGCCCCTGTACTCGGCGAAGTCGCGCGTGTGCTTGGCAAAGCTCGAATGAAAGGCTGTCTCACGGGTCATTTTCGGTTCCGAATCGGGCGTCATGCGTCTGGCGATCGCGCGCGAGAATTTGTGCTGGCCGGAATAGGTGCGAACATGGATGTCGGTGAGGTCCCAGCCATTGGCGGGCGTGGTGTCGTCGGGACAGGCGGAGGAGACGCAGACGATGTCGGTCAGCGCGCGCAAGAGCACATAGTCGCCCGGCCGCGACCACGGCTCGTCCGAGACCATCACGCCATGCGCGTCGATCGCCGTGTTGAAGAAGAAGTTGATCGCCATCCAGCCGGCGCGGGGCGTGACGCCCTTGTCCGAGAGCGCCTTGTTGAAATTCTCCGAGCAGTTGGTGTGTCCGGGATAGCCGATGTCGTCGTAATATTTGGCAGCACAGGCGAGCGCGAAGGCGTCGTGCCGCCCGCAAGTGTCCTGCACCACCTCGACCAGCGGCTCCATGTCCTGGTCGTAATATTTCGAATGCAGGCCGGGCATCGGATAGGCGGCGCCCATCAGCGTGCGCGTCGTCGTCACGTCGAGCGGATGATCGAGGCCCTTGTCCAGCTTGCGCGCTGAAAAACACTGGAAGTCGGTGCACTGCCGGCCATCGACATCGATGATCTGCAGATAGTCGCCGGCCTTGACGAAATAGGCTTCGGCGGTCGCCGAATGGACACGCAGATCGAGCACAGGATCGGCGAGCGGATCGGGGAGTTGCGACCTGGTCTTCAGCCGAATGGTGTTGCGCCGCACGGTGACGGTAAGCGGCGTCGCTGTGTCGTGGCCGTCGACCAGCATCGGTCCGCCGGGTGCGGCGATCAGCATCGCGCCATCGCGCTGCACGGCGAAGCCTTGCTCGGTGCCGGCCGGCGTCGTAGCGCCGAAGACGCGCACGGCCTTCGGTTGCTCAAGCTGAACTTGGCGGCGTTGCAGGCCGAGACGCAGCGCCGACAAGCTGTCGTCGCCATCCGCCAGCAGCGCCTTGATGCCGGCGGCGTTGCTGTTTGCGGCCTCGCCGAAAATGCCGGGATCGGTGACGCCGTCCTTGCCCCAGGCCAACAACTCGCAGGCCTGTCCGCCTTCGATATTGCGCACGCTGACCGTATCGCCGGCCTCGACGTCGAGCAGCACGGCGCCATTGCCCTGCACGGTGTAGCGCTCGATGCCGGACGGCAGCGCGATCTGGCCAGGCCTCAGGATGAGGCTCGGTCGGGGCGGCCCGGAGGCGACGGCGGGGTAGGGCGACTGGCTCATCTCGACCCTATGTTTCGAGCAACAAGTTTGCCTGTGTGTGAAAT
>NZ_RZOJ01000510.1:0-3699 GCF_003998845.1 Mesorhizobium sp. M4A.F.Ca.ET.022.05.2.1
GAGTCCCTCGCCGCCCTGCCCGCCGGCATCCAGCTCTTCTCGCTGCTCCAATCCAACCCCGCCTTGCTGCAGTTGATGGCGACCATCATGGGCGCCGCTCCCAGGCTCTCCGCCATCATCACGCGCCGGCCGCATGTCTTCGACGGCCTGCTCGATCCGGCGCTGCTCAGTGAACTGCCCGACCGCGCCTACCTGTCGGCGCGGCTGGCCGCCTTCATCGAAGGCGACCGCGCCTATGAGGACGTGCTCGACCGCTTGCGCATCTTTGCCTCGGAGCAGAAATTCCTGATCGGTGTGCGGTTGCTCGCCGGCTCGATCGATCCGACCCGTGCCGGCCGCGCCTTTTCCGATCTCGCCGATCTCACAATCGAGGCGGCATTGCAGGCGGTCAGCGCCGAGTTCGCAATGCGCCACGGCCGGATCGCAGGGGGGAGGGTGGCGTTGCTCGGCATGGGCAAGCTCGGCAGCCGCGAACTCACCGCCGGCTCCGACGTCGACCTCATCCTGCTATACGACCACGACGCGGATGCCGAGGAATCCGACGGCGAAAAGCCGCTGGCGCCTTCTCACTACTATACCCGCATGACGCAGCGCCTGATTGCCGCCGTTTCGGCGCCGACGGCGGAGGGAGTGCTCTACGAGCTCGACCTTCGCCTGCGCCCCTCCGGCAACAAGGGGCCGGTCGCCACTCATGTCGATGCTTTCAAGAAGTACCAGCGCCACGATGCCTGGACCTGGGAGCACATGGCGCTGGCGAGGGCCCGCACCATCGGCGGCGACGCGGCACTGTGCGCCGAGGTGGAAACAGAGGTGGCCGCGATCTTGGCCCTGCCGCGCGATGCCGCCAAGGTGATGGCCGATGCATCCGAGATGCGCGCCATGATCGAGAAGGAAAAGCCGCCGCGCGATCCCTGGGACATCAAGCTGATCCCCGGCGGCCTGATCGACCTCGAGTTCATCGCTCAGGTTGCGGTGCTCACCGGCCATGTCGCGGCCGGCCGCAGGGTGACGGCGACGGCCGACATCCTGGCAAGGCTGGCGCCCGACTTCGCCGGCGCCGATGTCAGGCAGCAGCTGTGCGATGCCTACGCGCTCTATCTGGCGCTGACCCAGATGATCAGGCTTTGCCTCACCGGTGAGATCCAGCGCGACGACGTGCCACCGGGGCTTTCAGATCTGCTTCTGGCGGTGACTGACGTGCCGGATTTCGCTGTTCTTGAAGCACATCTCAAGGAGACGTCGCCAAAGGTCAGACAGGATTTCGACCTTTTGCTGCGTGCGAAAAAATCATGATGGGCGGATGAACCTCAAGGCGGGAGCGTTGGAGCCGATGCGGAGAAAATCCGATGCTTAAACAAGGAGATAGGATGGCGGCCTGAATCTGATTGAGGAGGTTGCCGTCCTGGCATCGGGGGTGACGATGCAACAGGAGAAGACCAATGAGAAAGTCAACCAAGCTTGCCCTTGCTTTCGCAGCCCTTGCCGGCGCCGTCGGCACGACGGCCTATGCCGAAAATAACGCCAGCGCCAATATGCGTGACAACTTGATGTTACGCCTCGGCAAGGCGATGAAGGACTCTGACGGCCCCATCACCTTCGACCAGTTCTCTGACGCCATGGACTCGCGCCTGAAAAAGATGGTTGCTCAAAATGGCGGCAGGCTCACCGTTGCCGAACTCGCCGACGCGCTGGAGAAGGCGCGCTTCGAGCGCATGGCCAGGCGCATCATCGAGCGCTACGACACCAGGGGCGACGGCACGCTGACCGCCGACGACATCACTGGCCGCGAGAAGAAGCTGTTCGCCTTGCTGGACAAGAACAATGACGGCAAGATCGAAAAGGGCGAGCTGCCGAAGGGCGGCCGCTTCGGACGTCATCGGCAGTGGAATGGCGGTGACGGCGTGCAGTGAAGCTGAATGATCCGGATCCGGTGGGCTATGCTGCCGGATTCTCGAAAAGGCCTCGTTACTTCGCGCTGTCCCGCTAGCGTTGCCGAGGATTCCTACGGAAATCAATCAAGCCGCCGCCTTCACCGAAGGCGGCGCCTTCTTGAGCGGGATTCGCACCGACACGATCGTGCCGACGCCTTCGGTCGAGCGGATCTTCAGCGCGCCGCCCTGCAGCTCGGCCAGCGAGCGCGAGATGGCCAGGCCGAGGCCCGAGCCTGCATGGTTCTTTGAGAACTGGTTCTGCACCTGCTCGAAGGGCCGGCCAAGCTTGCTCAGCGCCGCTTTGGGGATGCCGCAGCCATTGTCCTCGATGGTCAGCACCAAGGCTCCTGAAGCGCTGCGCGCCCGGACCGAGATGTGGCCGCCCTGGCCGGTGAACTTCACGGCGTTGGACAGAAGGTTTATGGCGATCTGCTTGATCGCGCGGCGATCGGCGAAGAGCCGCATCGAATCAGCGATGCGGGTCTCCACCGTGATCGATTTCTCCGCCGCCTGCAGCGAGATGACGCGCACCGTCTCCTTGATCAGCGGGCAGAGGTCGATCTCCTCGCGGTCCATCGAGAACTGGCCGGCCTCGATCTTCGACATGTCGAGTATGTCGTTGATGACGCCGAGCAGGTATTTGCCGCTGCCGTTGATGTCGGTGGCATATTCTTCGTAGCGCGGCGAGCCGAGCGGCCCGAACAGGCCTTGTTCCATCAGCTCGGAGAAGCCAATGATGGCGTTGAGCGGCGTGCGCAGTTCGTGCGACATGTTGGCCAGGAATTCAGACTTCGCGCGGTTGGCCGCCTCGGCGCGCTCGGTCTCCTTCATGTATTTGCGGTTAAGCTCGACCAGCTCCCTGGCGCGTTCTTCTTCCGCCCGGCGGGCCAGGCTGAGGTCGTGGATGGTCGCCATTAACCGCCGCTCGCTGTCGACCAGCTTTTCCTGATGCAGCTTGATCTGGGTGATGTCGGAGCCGACCGAGACGGTGCCGCCGTCCCTTGTCCTCAGTTCGTTGACCTGCAGCCAGCGGCCATCGGCAAGCTGCCGCTCGAAGGTCGAGCCGCCCTGTGGGCCATTGGCGTTGGCCAGCCTGCGCTCCGAGGCGAAGGCCAGCATGCGTTCCTCGAGCACGGCGCGCGTCGCGCCCGGCATCACGTCGCGGTCCGACAGGCCGTTGTCCTTCTGGAACTTTGAATTGCACATGATCAGCCGCTCGGCGGCGTCCCAAAGCACGAAGGATTCGTTGATGTTCTCGATCGCGGTCCGCAAGCGCAGGTCCGCCGCCTCCGAGCGCAGCGCCAGGTGCCGCTGCTCGGTGACGTCGACGGCGATCCCGATCAGCTGGATTTCCGGCGCCTCCGGGTCGATCACCTGCGCTCTCGCGCGCATCCACACCCATTGCCCGTCGGCGTGCCGCATGCGGAACACCTGGTCGATGTGGTCGATCTCGCGCTCGACAATGCGATTGGCGAGTTCGAACAGGTCGCCGTCCTCCGGGTGGATGATCTCGTCGACCTCGCCGAAGGACAGCATGCTGTCGCAGGGTTCGTAGCCCAGCATGTCGTACATCGAGCGCGACCAGTACATCTTGCCGCGCACCATGTCCCAGTCCCACAGACCGCAGCGGCCGCGCACCAGCGCCATGTCGATGCGCTGATGCGCCTCGAGGTAGATGCGGTCGGCGGCCTGGGCGCGCGCTGCCTGGCCGAAATAGGCGTAGAGGATGATGATCAGCACCCCGGCCGTCAGCACAAACAGTGTGACG
>NZ_RZOJ01000511.1:0-3685 GCF_003998845.1 Mesorhizobium sp. M4A.F.Ca.ET.022.05.2.1
AGCAGGGCCTGTTTTAAGGAATTTTTTGTCGAACAAAAAGAGAACAAACAGGGTCTGTTGTCAAGCGGCGCCGAGGGGCCGGCGAGGGCATTCGTCGCGGCCAACGGCGAGGATGCGCAATCTTGTCGGAATCTCGTTTTTTTGTCACTTTGGGGGGACGTCGCAGCGCAGTGCAGCATGACGAGGTACGATGCCGAAGACCGGAACATCGTCTGGCCGGCGGCGTTGTTGACGGATAGGGACGCCGTTTGCGGGAGGCCTGACATGGGCCATTTCGAGATTTCAGACCTCGTCTATATCGTCAATGCCTGCGTCACCGGCCGTGCCGCCGGACGCCTGGTTTCGATGGCACGGGCAGTGGAGGAATTGCGCGTGCTGACCGGGGATTTCATTTCGCCGGACGAGATGGTGGCGAACGAGTTGTCGGCCGTGGCGCTGGAACGCGGCTGTTCCGTGCTGTTCGACGAGCAGCCGGGCGCCGATATCCTCAGGGCGCCATAAGCCGCTATATCAAAGACGCGCCATTTGCGGCAAGTCTTTGAAAAATCGGCCCTTCAAGCGCCGCCCGCGACAAGTCGAGCGAAAATCTTAGGCATTCGTTTATGCATGCCTGCTCATATGGTGGCATGGCATTGCGCGCCCGTTTCTTCATGGATCACTTTCACCGCCTGCTGGGACGCAGAGGCGCGGGCGGCAACGTCGCCGTCATCTTCGCCTTCGCCTTGCCGGTGGTCGTTGGCGGCGCCGGCCTCGGTGTCGAGACCTCGCTCTGGTACTACAGCAGCCTGAAGCTGCAGGCGGTGGCCGATGCCGCGGCCTATGCGGGCGCGTTGGAAAAGGTCGCCGGTTCGGACAACCCGACCATCGTCGCCGCCTCCACCACCTCGGCAACCACCAACGGCTTTGCTGGCACGATCCAGGTCAACACGCCGCCGTCTTCAGGCCCCAACACCGCGAAGAAGGCGGTCGAGGTCATCGTCAACCAGCAGCTCGATCGCTATTTCACGGCCATCTTCAACAGCAGCCCGGTTCCGCAGCGGGCGAGGGCGGTAGCGCTGATCACCGACGCCTCGAAGGCCTGCGTCCAGGCGCTCAATCAGTCGGCCCCGCAGGCGGCGCTCTTCTCCGGCAACACCAGCGTCAACCTCACCGGCTGCGTCATCATGTCGAATTCGGTTGCTGCGGACGCCATCAGGACGCAGGGATCGGCCGCGCTCAAGGCCGACTGCCTTGTCACCGTCGGTGGCATGGTGCTGAACAATCCGGCGACCACGACCTGCAGCTCCAACGTCACCAAGGCCTTGCCTGCCGCCGATCCTTACGCCAGCCTGCCGACGCCCGCGGCCACCAACCCGTGCAGGAATGTCAACGGCAACAAGACGTCGCAAACGCTCCAGGCCGGCACCTACTGCAGCGGCATGGACCTCAAGGGCAATGTCGCGCTTTCTTCCGGTGTCTATGTCGTGCAGGGCGGTTTCAAGATCAACGCCAACGCGGTCATCACCTGCGCCGCACCCTGCACCGGCGTGACCATCTTCATGTCCGGCAGCAACACCGTCAGCATGAACGGCAACGCCACGGTGAACCTGAGCGCGCCGACCTCCGGCACCTATTCCGGCGTGCTGTTCTACGGCGACAGGACGGGGACCGCGGCGCAGAGCACGTTCAACGGCACGGCGGACTCGCTTTTGACCGGCGCCATCTATTTCCCCAGGCAGCAGGTCAACTACCTCGGCAATTTCTCCGGGAACGGCGGCTGCACCCAGGTCGTCGCCGACACCATCCAGTGGTCCGGCAGCACGACCATCAAGCAGGACTGCACCAGCTACGGAATGAAGGACATTCCGGCGGCGCAGTCCGTTCAGCTCGTCGAGTAGCCGGATGGGTGAGCGGGTCGCACGCATCTTCCGGGACAAGACCGGGATAGCCGCCGTGGAATTTGCCATGGTGCTGCCCATCCTGTGCCTCGTCTGCCTCGGCATCGCCGACGGCTGGTCCTACGTGACGAGCTACCTGCAGATGCGCGCCGGTGTCAAAACCGCGGCCAATCTGGTGATGGCCGGCGCGACCAATGACGCGGGAACGCAGGCGGTCGCGTTTTCGAGCTGGGACAACAAGCCCGAAGATGCCGCGGTCGTGCTTGTCAGATCCTACAAGTGCGGCACCACGGTGGTGGATGAGACTACGATCTGCGGCGGAACCAAGCTGCCGAATGCCTTCATCCAGATCACGGCGACGGGCACCTGGGTGCCGCCGTTCAATTTCGGCATCTTTCCGGATCCGCGCGTCATGACCCATCAGGAGGTGATCCGTGTCCGCTGAACGGATCGCCAGATGGCTCGGCGACCGGTCCGGCGGCGCCGGGCTGGAGTTCGCGCTGATCGCGCCGTTCCTGGTGATGCTGCTGTTCGGGATCTTCGCGTTCGGCTGGTCGTTCAATGCCACGTCGACCGTCCGCTACACGCTGGAAACGTCGGCCCGCGCCTTGCAGCTCAACAACACGCTCTCGCAGAGCCAGATCCAGGCGATCGCCACACAGAAACTGCTGGCGCTGGGCCTGAAGAACGTCGTCGTGACGATAGCGACCGATCCCGCCAGCGGCGGCTTCAAGATGGCGCACCTGACCGCCAGCTACGCCTTCGTCATCGAGTTCCCGTATTTCGACCAGTATCCGATCAATTACGCAACGACAGTCACTGTACCTTTGGTTGCAAGCTGAGCATCTTGCCGCCAAAAGGTTTCACTTGGTGTTCTGCAAGATGTTGCTGGCGTAACTGCGTCCCATGATCAGTTAGGACCAAGGTCTGATCAGTATAGGGCTTCTGCGGTCCAAAGGGTGCAGTCGCTATTGGTTCGCCATAATCCTCTTTGGTTTCAATATCTTACCCGTTCCGCTCGGCGCGTTGGTCGCGCATCGCTACTATATTTGTCTAAAGTTTACTTCTTCGAATTAGCAAATTTGCATACGACACTGCTATAGCGGGTAGGCGAGGTGGCGAATCCCCGAGGAGGTACTATGACAACCCGAAAAACCCTATTGGCGGCGGTGGCCGCATTCGCGCTCCTGGCCTCTCCGGCGCTGGCCGGCAACGGCAATGGCGGCGGCAACGGCGGCGGCCATGGCAACAGTGGCGGCAGCCACGGCAATAGTGGCGGCGGCAATTCCGGCAAGAGCGGCACGCACGGCAATTCCGGCACGCACGGCAAGAGCACGCATGGCAAGTCGGCATCGGCCAAGTCAGGCAAGAAGACGCAGGCCGCCGTCGATGACGTCGAGGTCGCCGCCACGCCCAAGGAGAAGAACCTCCACGCCAAGCTCGGCCGGCTGAACTCGCTGCAGCGCAACATCAACGCCTACATGAACTCCAAGAGCAAGAACTTCGCCGCAGTGCAGGCCTATGTGATGGCATCCGCGAATGCCCAGAACGCCCAGGCCGCGGTCGAAGCCGCCAATCAGGCGGTCATCGACGCCCAGGCCGCACTCGCCGACCTCAACGAGCAGCTCGCCGAGGCGAATGCGCTGACGCCGGCAACGCCCGAGGAGGAGGCGGCCAAGGCCGCGCAGATCGCCGATCTGGAAGGGCAGATCGCCGATCAGGAGACTGCCATCTCTGACGCCGAAGCGGCAGCCGCCGCGGCCCAGACCGCGGCCGACGAAGCCGCTGCCGAAGTCCCATCGCTCGAC
>NZ_RZOJ01000512.1:0-3674 GCF_003998845.1 Mesorhizobium sp. M4A.F.Ca.ET.022.05.2.1
CTCCAGCACCGCCTGGTGGCCGCGATGGACGCCGTCGAAATTGCCGATCGCCACCACGCCGCCGCGCAAATGGGTCGGCAGCGGCGATGTCGCCGAGATGCGCGCGAAGCTTTGTGAGGTTTCCGTCATGGAACGCCCCTATTGCAGCCTTGGAATGACCGCGACCGGGCGGTAGCCGTGCTTATCGAGAAAGGCGGCGAGCCTGTCGGGATCGGGCTGCAGCGGATCGCCATAGTCGCGGGCATGGATGCCTCCCGAGACATAGAGCACGTCGAATCCATTGTCGGCCGCGCCCTTGATGTCGGTCATCAAGCCGTCGCCGATGGCCAGCACCCGCGAGCGTTCGACGGGACGCCCGAGCAGGCCGGCAACCTCCTTCATCGCGACGTCGTAGATCGGCGCGTAGGGTTTGCCGGCGATCAGGGTTCGCCCGCCAAGCTGGGCGTAGTCGCGGGCAAGCGCACCGGCGCACCAGATCATGCGTTCGCCGCGCTCCACCACGATGTCGGGGTTGGCGCAGATGAACGGCAGGTCGCGGGCGCGCAGCCGCCGCAGCAAGTCGGCATAGTCGGAAGGCTTTTCCACCTCGTCGTCGAACAGGCCGGTGCAGACCACGCCGGAGGCCTCGAACTCCTCGACCAGATCGACGCCGAGGCTGTCATAGAGGGTGAAATCGCGGTCGGGGCCGATGTGGAAGATCTTTCTCGGGCCCTCGGCGATCAGATCGCGGGTGACGTCGCCGGAGGTGACGATGCGGTCATAGGCGTCGGTGGGAACGCCTATCGCGTTCATCTGCGCAACGACATCGGCGCTGCGGCGCGGCGAGTTGGTGATCAGCACGATCGGGACGTCCGCCGCGCGCGCCGCGGCCAGTGCCAGCGCGGCCTGGGGAAAATGCCATTCGCCATTGTGCACCACGCCCCAGACATCGCACAGGATGGCCGAATAGGCACCCGACAAATCCGCGAGCGAGCCGATGATGTCTGGCAGATCCGCCATGCTGTCTACCCTGCCGATCGTTGCGAAAGCCGCCGCCGACGGTCCGCCGCGGCCGGTCCCGCATTAACCGAAGCGCCTCATCCTGTCACCAGCTTTCGGCAGACAGCACCCGCTACCGCAGGACTGATACCGTGGGCAGGACACGCGTTCGCGACTGAATTCCCAGCCCCCTCGGCACCCTCGCCGCGAGCCCGATGGTTAACGGGCCTTGAAAACGCAGGTTGAGGTTGGATGCATTCGCGCAACCTGAAATTTAATGATCTGTGACCATGGTTGCAGATCAACTACGACCTTGGTCGTATATTAGTGGGGGACTAAAGGCTATGATCCGCAAGTTGGGGGCGATGATCCGCAGCTTCGTGCACAACAGGCGGGGCAACTATGCCTTGATTGCCGTCATCACGATGGTGCCTGTGATGGGCGGCGTGGCATTGGCGGTCGACTATACGGAGCTGGTTCGCCAAAAACAGGAAACGTTGAACGCGCTCGATGCCGCCGGCGTCGCCACGGCGCAGCAGATCGTCGCCAATGTAAGCGATGCCGATGCCAAGGCTTATGCGAAGAACTTCTTCGAAGCCAATCTGTCGCATGTCAGCCCGGCCGACACCACGCTGAGCGTCACCTTGCCCAACAACAATAACGGTGGCGGCACGCTGAAGCTTTGCGCGAACCTGCGCTACCATCCGTTTTTCCTGCCGGCTGCCGCAATGCTGATCGGCAGGACGGCCAGCGACCGAAGCTTGACCGCGTGCTCGGAAGTCCGACTGAAGAACACCCTGGAAGTCGCCCTGGTGCTCGACAATTCCGGCTCGATGAGCACGAATGGATCCGGTACCGGCCAGCAGCGAATAGAGTTGCTCAAGACCGCCGCGACAGAACTCGTCAACACGTTGGCCCTGCAGGCAGGCCAAATGAAGCAGGTCACCAAGCCGGTGCAATTCGCCCTGGTACCGTTTTCGGCCTCGGTCAATGTCGGCTCAGCCAACAAGGACAAGACCTGGATGGATCTCGGCGGCATCTCGCCGGTGCATCATGAGAATTTCGACTGGACGCAGATGAACAAGACCGTCTCCGGCGTCGATCCGAACAAATACATCGAGAAGGTTGGCGACGCCTACTACCAGAGGGGCACCGGCTGGGGCGCCGACGCGGGCAAGGCAATGACCCGCTTCACCCTCTACCAGGATATGATGGCCACGACGCGAACCTGCACCAAGAAAAACCACGGCACGTGTCAGACTTATGTCGACACGACCGCCCAATACCAAGCCTGGAAAGGCTGCGTGGAAGCAAGGCCGTATCCTTACAATGTGGACGATACGACGCCGGCAACGTCCACACCCGCCAGCCTGTTCGTCCCGATGTTCGCTCCGGACGAGGCCGGCAATTTCTGGACCGACTCCACCCACGCCAGCACGACGTCATGGGGTTACACCAACAATTGGTGGGTGGATTCGGCCGACAGCCTGGCCGTCGCAAAACGCCAGTCGGATATGCGCAAGTATTTCGTCACAAAGCCCTACAACGCGGCGGCGGAGCCGGCTGACGGCGGCCCCAACTCCGGGTGCACGACTGCCGCCATCACGCCGTTGCAGGACATAACCACGACCACGGGCAAGAACACCATCACAAGCGCCATCAGCGCGATGACACCAACAGGCAATACCAACGTGCCGGAAGGGCTTGCCTGGGGCTGGCGGGCATTGTCGAGCAATGAGCCTTTCACGGACGGCCGGGCCAACACCGAAAGAGGCAACGACAAGGTCGTCATCGTGCTGACCGACGGCGCCAACACCTACAGCCCGATCGCCGACGCCACCTACGCCAAGAACATGTCGACTTACGCCGCGTATGGCTACACGGGCCTGACCTATCCGGGCTCCGGCACGTTGACCCGACTGTTCATGAACACCAGCGCTTCCGTTGGCAAGACGACCTACACCGCCGCCAACTACACGACGGCGCTCGACGAGCAGATGCAGACGCTTTGCGCCAATGCAAAGAATTCGAACGTCATCGTGATGACGGTTTCGCTTGACCTCGTGGAAACCAAATCCGCAGAAAAGGCCGCAATGGCTGCGCTGAAGACCTGTTCCTCGGACTCGAGGTTCCGAAAAGACCCGGCCGACCCGACCGGCAAGACAGCGGCGAAATTGTACTGGAACGCGACCGGCGCCACGCTGTCGAAAAGCTTCAAGGAAATCGCCGACGAACTGTCGAACCTGCGCATCGTCAGCTGACCGATGAAAGCGCCTTGCAGACCCCCCGCCCAGGGCCGCTTACGCGATATGCGTGACTTCTGGCGTGACTTCTGCCGCGACCGGCGCGGCAACTATGCCCTCATGACCGTGCTCGCCATGGTGCCGCTGATGGGAGCCGTGGCGCTGAGCGTCGACTATTCGAGCATGATCAGCGAGAAACAGAAGGTGGTGAACGCGCTCGACGCCGCCAATTTCGCCACCGCCCGCCGCCTTGCCGAAGGCGCCACCGACGACCAGCTGAGGGCCTATGCGCTGGAGTTCTTCAAGGCCAACCTGGGCGACAGTATCGATCCGGCCAACACCACGCTCAGCGTCACGCTGCCCAGCAGCACCACCGGCGGCGGCCTGGTGAAGCTCTGCGCGGCGCTGGTCTACAAGCCCTATTTCCTGCCGGCGGCGGCGATGCTGATCGAT
>NZ_RZOJ01000513.1:0-3671 GCF_003998845.1 Mesorhizobium sp. M4A.F.Ca.ET.022.05.2.1
GTCCAGCACGACGTCGACATCATCGGTGCCTCCTCGCTCGCGGCCGGACACCTGACGCTGATCCCCCAGCTCAAGGAAGCCTTGAAGAAGCTCGGCCATGGCGACATGCTGATCGTCGCCGGCGGCGTCATCCCGCCGCAGGATTATGACGCCGTGCTAAGGGCGGGTGCGGCGGAAATCTTCCCGCCGGGCACGGTCATTCCCGAAGCGGCGGACAGGCTGATGGATCGGCTGCTGGCGGAAGGCTGAGTGCTGTTATAATTTCTGTTGTAACGCGGAGAAAATGGCGTTATAATTCACGTTACAACAAGACAATCTGTCATGCACACCACCATTCGCAAGATCGGCAATTCCGAAGGGGTTATCCTGCCGAAGGAACTCCTCGACCGCCTGAACATGAAGGCGGGCGACCAGCTCCAGATCGTTGAAACGGACAAGGGCATTGTCCTTGAACCGGTGGACGACAGCTTCGAGCGGCAGATGGAAGCCGCCCGCAAGGTCATGGACAAGTACAAGGTCGCGCTTCAGAAGCTCGCCGAATGAGCTGGGAGTTTCTGTCGCGTCGCGCCGTCGAAGCGATGCACGCCGAGCAGTTGCGCCGACATGGTGGCGCGCAGGGTTTGAGAGACGAGAATGCGCTCGAATCCGCGCTCGCCCGTGCCGAGAACAAGGCCAACTATGGTGATCCGTCGATCGAGGAACTGGCGGCGGCCTACATCTTCGGCATTGCCGGGAACCACGCGTTTGTCGATGGCAACAAGCGCACGGCCATGGTGGCGGCCGGCGCGTTCCTAATCATCAATGGCTACGGCCTTACAGCCGACGACGGTACGATCTACGAATTCGTGATGGGTGTTGCGGCGGGCGAGATCAACGAGGAAGGCGCCGCGGCATTCTTCCGCGACCATGTGGTCAAGCTCGAGGACTAGCTTTCGGCCTTGTCCGAGAGCTTCGTGATCTCCCACTCCTTGCCGTTGACGCTCGCGACATCGCCAAGCTTCTTGCCGAACAGCGCGATGGCCATCGGCGAGACATGGGAAATGCTGCCCTTTGACGGGTCGGCCTCGTCCTCACCGACGATCTTCCAATGCACCTTCTTGCCGTCATCGCCTTCCAGCGTCACACCCATGCCGAAGCGCACCACTTCGCTACCCGGCTCCGGCACGGAAAGCTCGGCGCTCTCGCGCCTGGCGGTCCAGTAGCGCAGGTCGCGCGACACGACCGCAATGCGCTCGCGGTCCGCTCGTCTCTCGGCCTTGCCCAATTCGTCGCGCAGACCTTCGAGTTCCTGATCGATCATGGCCAGGCCGCGCTCCGTCACCAGGTTGCGATGCGGGCTGATCGGACGCTCGCCGATGCCGGCGATGGCGTTTTCGCTGTCTTCTTCGCGGGTAAAAGCTCTGCTCATCCAATGAACTTAGGCCCGGTGCCGCCTCTGTACAAGCCGTAGTCCGATGGCAGACCTGGCACGATTCCTGCGACAGGGATGGCAAACGCCAGGACCTGTGCCGATGTTGAACAGACGAACGCTGCTCGCCCAGACCGCCGGCTTTGCCATCGCAGGCCTTTGTGCTGGCAAAGCCTCGGCCAAGGTCCTGCCCGGCATCGAGAAGGCCTCGATGCGCGGTTCGATCAACGCCACCGAACTCGGCGTGCAGCCGGGCGCGCTTGACGACCAGAGCAAGGCCTTCACCAAGCTCCTCAATGACGCCAGCGAGCGCGATGCGCCGGTGTTTTTGCCGCAGGGCTCCTATGTCGTGTCCAACCTCAGGCTGCCAGCGCGCCTACGCCTTAGCGGCGTGCCGGGCGCCACGCGCATCGTCTATGGCGGCAACGGGCATCTGATGATGGCCGAGCAGGCCGAGCATATCGAACTCAGCGGGCTGGTGTTCGACGGCTCGAACCGCTGGCTGGCTGACTATGCGCAGGGTCTGCTTGATCTCCGCCGCGTCGGCCATCTCGTCATCGACAATTGCCAGGTTACCGGCAGCGGCAAGAACGGGCTGGCGCTGGAACATGTTTCGGGCCGCGTTGAGCGTTCCGATATTTCCGGCGCGGCGGACGCCGGCATCTATTCGGTCGAGGCCGGCGGGCTTGAGATCTCCGGCAACACCGTGTCCGACTGCGCCAATGGCGGCATCCTGGTGCACCGCTGGCAGCAAGCGGAAGACGGCACCACCGTCAGCGGCAACCGTGTCGAGCGCATAAGGGCCCGCAATGGCGGCACCGGCCAGAACGGCAACGGCATCAATGCCTTCCGCGCCGGCAATGTCGTCATCTCGGGCAACATCGTCTCGGACTGTGCCTTCTCGGCGATCCGCGCCAACAGTTCCAGCAATCTGCAGGTCATCGGCAACACCTGTTCGCGCTCGGGTGAGACGGCGCTCTATTCCGAATTCTCCTTCGAGGGCGCCATCATCGGCAACAACATCATCGACGGTGCGGCCAATGGCATTTCGATCGTCAATTTCAATGAAGGCGGCCGCATGGGTGTGTGCTCGAACAACATCGTGCGCAATCTGTCGACGGTTGGCCCCTACCCCGCCGACGCGCCCGGCTTCGGCGTCGGCATCAGCGTCGAGGCCGACACCACGGTGTCGGGCAATGTCGTCGAGAACGCGCCGCTTTACGGCATGCAGATCGGCTGGGGTCCGTATCTGCGCAATGTCGTGGCGACCGGCAACATCATTCGCAAGGTCGGCACCGGCATTGCCGTCTCGGTGGTCGAGGGCGCAGGAACGGCGATCATCTCGGACAATGTCATCGACGACGCGCTGAACGGCGCGATCATCGGCCAGCGCTGGGCCGATCCGGCAACCGCCGACCTTGCCCAGTCAGGCAATGCCGGCTACGCGCATCTGACCGTCGAGCGCAACCACGTTTCCTAGCGTTAGCCAAGCGCAGCGGTCGGCCTTAGCGACCCGACCTTGGCGCCGATCCGGCTTTCGACCGGCGGATTGGCCTGTTCGACGAGCCTGGCGGCAACCGCCTCGTCATCGTGCAACAGCCTAGCCAGCACGGCGGCGATCATCACCTCGGCTCCTCTGCCGGCACCGTCATCGCATTTCAGCGCGATGCCGAGGCCGAGTTCGGGAATGGCGGCGCAATAGACGCCCTCGGCGCCGGTTTTGACGAAGATGCGGCCGGGCGCTGCCTGCATCAGCGCGACATCGGCCTTACCGGTGCCAGCGACGAGGAACGGCTCGGCCATGCACGCCGACAAAAGCCGCTTCGCCGCTTTGGCGCGCTGCGGCGAAAAGCCGGTGCCTGTCGCCATGCGGGCAAAACCCAGCGCGAAGCTTTTCAGCGGCACGGCATAGGTCGGGATCGAGCAGCCGTCGGTGGCGCAATGGTCGACGTCATGGGCAGCCTCCGTCACCGACTGCATGGCATCGCGCACCATCTCCTGCTGCGCATGGCCGGCTTTGACGTAGCCCCTGTGGGCAATCCCGGAATGCACGCAGGTACAGAGGAAGCCGGCATGCTTGCCGGAGCAGTTGTTGTGTAGCGCATTCGGCACGCTGCCGGTGCGGGCGAGAGCAATGGTGGTGTCATGGTTCGACGGCCAATGCGCGCCGCATTCGAGCGCGCTTCCGTCCAGACCGGCTTTCGCCAGCATCGCTTGCGCCAGTTCGACATGCGCCGGCTCGCCGGAATGCGAGGCGCAGGCC
>NZ_RZOJ01000514.1:0-3660 GCF_003998845.1 Mesorhizobium sp. M4A.F.Ca.ET.022.05.2.1
GTGCGCTATGCCGCCGCCAACGCGCTGCGCTCCTTCGGCCAGCCCGGCGAAAAGATGCTGCGCGCGATGGCTGCCAGCGACGTCTCGCGCAGCCAGCGCACCGCCTCGCTCATCCTTGCCGAGGGCCCTGCCACATGATCGCCGACTGGAGCCACCAGATCGTTCTGACAGCCTCAATCCTGTCCTGGTTCATCATCGGGGCCGGGCTGGCGCAAACGGCGATCTACCTGTTGCAGCTCATCGTCGCCGCCTACGCGCTGTCCATGCGCCCGCCGGTGGCGCGCTCGGCGCTGCTCTGGCACCGCTACGGCGACGTCGCGCCGCCGATCGCGCTTTTGGTGCCCGCCTACAACGAGGCACTGAACGTGGTCGAGAGCGTCCATTCCATGCTGGCGCTCGAATATCCGAATTTCGAGGTGATCGTCATCAACGACGGCTCGAAGGACGACACGCTGCAGCGCCTGATCGAGGCCTTCAGGCTGGTGAAGTTCCACCGGCCCTACGAGGAGGAACTGGCGCACCAGCCGATCCGCGGCCTCTATTCCTCGCCGATGACCGAGCGGCTGTTCGTGGTCGACAAGGAGAATGGCGGCAAGGCCGACGCCCAGAACGCTGGCATCAATGTCTGCCGCGCGCCGGTCTTCTGCGTCATCGACGGAGACTCCATCCTCGAGCCCGATGCGCTGATGCGCGCCGCGCAACCCTTCATCGACGATCCGGAGCGCACCATCGCCGTCGGCGGCACGATCCGCATCGCCAACGGCTCGCGGATCGAGGCGGGCAGGGTGCGCGAGGTGCGCCTGCCGTGGCGCCTGCTGCCGCTGCTGCAGGTGGTCGAATACCTGCGCGCTTTCCTGATGGCCAGGCTCGCCTGGAGCCGCATCAACACGCTGATGCTGGTCTCCGGCGCCTTCGGCATGTTCCGCCGCGCCGAAGTGGTGGCGGTCGGCGGCTTCACCCAGGGTTCGATGGGCGAAGACCTCGACCTCGTCATCAAGCTGCACCGCCACATGCGCGATACCAGGCGCAAATACCGCATCCAGTTCGTTCCCGAGCCGGTGTGCTGGACCGAGGCGCCGGAGACGCTGAGCGTGCTTGGCACGCAGCGCACGCGCTGGCAGCGCGGCGCGCTCGAATGCTTCTTCCGCTACCGCGCGATGCTGTTCAACCCGCGCTACGGCCGCGTCGGCTTCCTCGGCTTCGGCCACATACTGATCGTCGACGTGCTGGGGCCGGTGGCCGAGGTGCTGGGCTATATATTGATCCCGGCCTTCTGGCTGCTCGGCATCCTGTCGGGCGAATATCTGCTCGCCTTCACTTCACTCGTCTTCACCTATGGCGTCTGCGTCAGCGTCTGCTCGCTCGTCCTCGAAGAGGCCGAGTTGCAACGCTTTCCCCGCGCCAGGGACCTGGCCGTGCTGACGGCGGTCGCCGTGATCGAGAATTTCGGCTACCGCCAGCTCAACAATTTCTGGCGCGTGAAGGGCTGGTGGCAGTTTTTGCGCGGCAACCATGGCTGGGGCGAGATGACCAGGACCGGCCTCGGCGGCGCCAAGAAATAGGCGCGGCCGGTTCGCGCCCGGCCATTCGCGTCATTGCAGCGTGCGCTCGATCTCCGCGATCAGCGCATCGAGCGCTGCGTCAATGGCACCGCCATCCGCCTGTTCGACCAGCAGCGTCTCCAGCGCCGCTGCCTTGGCACTGATCTCCGCAAAGCCGAACGTTCCGCCGGCTCCCGCCAGCGAGTGGGCGAGCTTGATCACGTCGGGCAGCGGGCCTTGCTCCCGCGCGACCTTCAGCTCCGCGAGTTGATCGGCGCACCGGGCCAGGAAACGCTCCCGCAAGGGGGCGAAAGGATCGTTTGAAATGAGCCGCACTCCATTCGAATGTCGGCGGCATTCAAACAGAAAGTCGGGCGTGTTGGAATGGCCGGGGCGGGATTGCTGGGTGGCGTCAGGCCGTTGCAAGTGCTGGTCAGGGCTGCCGGCAGCCGGACTATCGAGCCGACGGCATGAAACCTTCTGATTTTGAAGCCGTTGTCGGCTGATGTCAGAAGTTGATTCCAAACCGAAGCCGGCCGCCGGCGCCAAACCGCGCGGTGCCCCGAAGTCGCGCCAGAAGCGGTCGCGCCCAGGGACGCCAGACGAAGAGAAGTCGCGCGGAGAGAAGGCGCGCCCAGAGAAAACGAGGGCAGAGAAATCGCGCCAGGAGGAATCGAGCCAAGAGCAGTCGCGCGAAGAGAAGGCCTCGGCGCCCGAGGTCAACGGCGAGGCCGCGCCGCCGCCAGAGGCCGTCGAACCCGATCCGAAGCTGACCCCCGAAGAAGCCGAGCAGGCGCGCAAGAAATATCTGCTGCGGCGTTTCTGGATCAGCGCCCGCGGCTACTGGAGCCGGCGCGGCGACAGGCTCGCCTGGCCGTTCACGATCGGGCTGTTGATCCTGATCTGCATCAATGTCGGCGTCCAGTACGGCATCAATGTCTGGAACCGTTCGATCTTCGACGCCCTCGAGCAGCGTGACGCCCGCACCGTCTATCTCCTCACCGCCGTCTTCCTGCCGCTCGTGTTCGCCAACGGAAGCCTTGTCGTTGCGCAGGTCTATCTGCGCATGACGATCCAGCGCCGCTGGCGTTCCTGGCTGACCACCGCGGTCATCTCGCGCTGGCTGGCCAGCGGCCGCTACTATCAGCTGAATCTGGTCAGCGGCGACCACCAGAACCCCGAAGCCCGCATGACCGAGGATCTGCGCATCGCCACCGATTCGCCCGTCGATTTCATCTCAGGCGTCCTGGTGGCGTTTCTCGCCGCCTCGACCTTCATCGTGGTGCTGTGGACGATCGGTGGGGCGCTCACCCTGCCGATCGGCGGCGACACCATCACCATTCCCGGCTTCCTGGTCATCGCCGCAGTCATCTATGCCGCCATCACCTCGACCTCGATGGTGGTCATCGGTCGCAACTTCGTCCAGCTCTCCGAGCGCAAGAACCAGGCGGAGGCCGAGCTGCGCTACACGCTGACACGCGTGCGCGAGAACGGCGAGAGCATCGCCTTGCTCGGCGGCGAGGACGAGGAACGCAGCGGCATCGACAGGAATTTCGGCCATGTGCTGAGGCAATGGGCGCTGCTGACCGGCCAGCACATGCGCACGGCGCTCGTGTCGCAGGGGTCGAGCCTGTTTGCGCCCGTCGTGCCGATCCTGCTGTGCGCGCCGAAATTCCTCGAAGGCAACATGTCGCTTGGCGAGGTGATGCAGGCCGCTTCCGCCTTCGGCATTGTGCAGGGCGCTTTCGGCTGGCTGGTCGACAACTACCCGCGCCTCGCCGACTGGAACGCCTGCGCGCGACGCGTCGCCTCGCTGATGATGTCGCTCGACGGGCTGGAGCGCGCCGAACTGAGCGATGCGCTGGGACGCATCCAGCGCGGTGAGACTGAAGATGGCGCCATGCTCAGCCTCGATAATCTCTCGGTGACGCTCGACGACGGCACCTCGGTGGTCAAGGAGACCGAGGTCGCGATCGAGCCGGGCGAGCGGGTGCTGGTGGCCGGCGAATCCGGCTCGGGCAAGTCGACGCTGGTGCGGGCCGTCGCCGGCCTGTGGCCGTGGGGCGGCGGCAGCGTCAATTTCCACGCCGACAGGCGGCTGTTCATGCTGCCGCAGCGG
>NZ_RZOJ01000515.1:0-3649 GCF_003998845.1 Mesorhizobium sp. M4A.F.Ca.ET.022.05.2.1
GACCGACGCGGGCAAGGCGCTGGTCAAGGCCTGCAACCAGCTCAGAATCATGATCGACCTCTCGCATCTCAACGAAAAGGGTTTTCGCGACGTGGTCGCGCTCAGCGATGCGCCGCTGGTCGCTACCCATTCCAACGTGCATGCGATCTGCGGCCATTCGCGCAACCTGACCGGCTGGCAGCTCGGCGCGATCCGCGAGACAGGCGGCATGGTCGGCCTGAACTTCGCCACCGGCTTCCTGCGCGAGGATGGCAAGATGAACGCCGATACCGGGCTCGACATCATGGTCCGCCATATCGACTCGCTGCTGCAGGCGCTAGGCGAGGATGGCGTCGGGCTGGGCTCGGATTTCGACGGCGCGATGATCCCGGCGGTGATCGGCGATGTCGCCGGCCTGCCCAAGCTGATCGATGCGCTGGCCGCAGGCGGCTTCGGGCGCGCGCTGATCGAGAAGATCGCTTATCGCAACTGGTTGAGCGTGCTGGAGAGAACGATAGGTTAGGTTACAGCACGCAGCCGATGCGCTTCAGCCAGTCCTTGCCGACGCCGCGATCGCGGATGATCGGCAAGGGGTCTTCGTGATCTAGGCGGGCGCAGATGCGGTAGACCTCGAGCGTCTCGGCATTCATCTCTCCGCGCTTGAAGAAGAACATCGCCGCCGCATAGCGGCTGCGGCCGGACCATGTTTCGCCGAGCGGCGTGTTGACCAGCTGCCACTGCTCGGCGGCTTCCGTCTTCGCATCCAGGTCGTCGTCCGCTTGGCTTGCCATGTCAAAAATCCGCCGGCGGGCTGGCGGTGCGACGGTCGAGCCTGATAAAGGGGCGCTGCACCACCTTCGCGCGTTTCATCAGCTTCTGGTACTGCAGCTCGCGCATGGCGTAGATCTCGACCCAGAGGTCGTCGACGATCGTATCGCCATAAGGCCGCTGCAGCGAGGCGAGAGCGATGTTGCGCTTGGCCATCGGCGACCACATGGCGGCGCTGACCAGCCCGACCTCCTGGCTCTTGCGATAGTAGACGATGGCATGCTCGGCCGGGATGTTGCCCTCGATCTCCAGCCCGACCAGCACGAGGCGCAGCTTCCTCTTCGTCCGCGCTTCGAAAATGGCACGTCGGCCGTTGAAGTGCCCCTTCTCGGGATCGACCATGAAACCGAGGCCGACCTCGTCCGGCATGCGCAGGCGGTCGGCGCGAATGGCATGCTCGGCGGTGGTGAAGTCGGCATTGGCGACGATCAGGCCGGCTTCGAGCCGGGCGCGGTTCAGCGCCGTGTAGCCGATGGCGCGGATGCCGCGCAGTTCGCCCGCCGCCATCAGCCGGTCCCACAGGCTCAGCGCCTTGTCGGCGGGCACGAACAGCTCGTAGCCGAGATCGCCGGTGAAGCCGGTGCGCGAGATCGTAACGGTGGCGCCGTCATGCGCGAACTCGGCGAGGTCGAAAACCTTCAGCCGCTCGACACCGGCAAAGCCGGCGTCGCGCAGGATGGCGAAGGAGGTCGGGCCTTGCAGCGCCAATCCGGCGACGGCTTCGGTCTCCTCCTCGACGTTGACCTCGTAGCCCATGGCGCTGTCGAGCAGCCAGGGCAAATGCCGCTCCTGCGAGCAGAGGCGAAAGCGCGTCGGCGACAGCCGGAACAAAGTGCCGTCGTCGAGGACAAAACCTTCGTCGTCGCACCAGGCGGTGTAGTGGACGCGGCCGGGCTTCAGCCTGGTCACGTCGCGCAGCGTGACACGGTCGAGATAGGCTTCGGCGTCCGGCCCCTCGATGCGGTATTTCGTCATCGGCGAGATGTCGAAGAGTGCCGCCTGGCTGCGGATGGCGAAATATTCGAGCTCCTCGTCCCATAACGAGTGCGGGGCGCGATAGCCGGCCCAGCTGTACCACTCCTGCTTCAAGCCCAGCGCGTCGATGCGCGGCTGGAAGGGCGTGCCCAGCCGCAGCGTGCGGAAGTGTGATTGCGCGATGGTGCGGGCTTCGAGCGCTGCATCGGCCTCGGTCTCGACGGGCTTCTTCCTGGTTGCTTGCGCCATGCTCATGCCCTCATCGCGATGATGCGGCGCGCGGCGTTGAGGCCGGGCGCGCCGGAGATGCCGCCGCCCGGGTGCGAGCCGGCTCCGGCGAGGAACAGTCCTTCGAGCGGGGTGTCGTAGCCCGACCAGCCGGAGACCGGCCGCGACACCAGCATCTGGTCGGCCTGCAATTCGCCATGGTGCCAGTGGCCGCCGGGCATGCGGTAGCGCGCCTCGATGTCGGCAGGCGTCAGAAGCTCGGCATGGCGCACCGTCGCGCCGATGCCCGGCGCGTAGGTCTCGAGCTGTGCCATGATCGCCTTGAGGAATTGCGGCCTGCCGGCGGCCCAGCCCGCTCGCAGCGCATAGGGGGCATATTGCACCACGGCCGAGAGCACGCAGGCGCCGGAGGGTGCCAGCGAGGCATCGGCCAGGCTGGGCAGCGTGATCTCCATCACTGGCTCGGGCGAGAACGCGCCATATTTCGACGGGTTGAAGGCGCGCTCGACATGGTCGGGCGAGGGCGCGATGACCAACCGGCCCTTGTGGCCGGCAGCGCCGACGCCGGAAAATTGCGGCGGTTGGTCGAGCGCCAGATGCAGCTTCGCCGCGTCGCCCTTCATGCGGATGTTCTTCACCCTGCGCACGAAGCCCGTGTCGACCTCGCGCGGGCCGACGAGATCGAGGATGGTCGTCGCCGGATTG
The DNA here is from genome assembly GCF_003998845.1 of Mesorhizobium sp. M4A.F.Ca.ET.022.05.2.1. Classification (NCBI taxonomy): domain Bacteria; kingdom Pseudomonadati; phylum Pseudomonadota; class Alphaproteobacteria; order Hyphomicrobiales; family Phyllobacteriaceae; genus Mesorhizobium; species Mesorhizobium sp. M4A.F.Ca.ET.022.05.2.1. The sequence continues at coordinate 2,716 of NZ_RZOJ01000515.1, forward strand.
ATGGCGGAAACGACAGTCTTTGCCCGCAGCGTCTCGCCGCCTTCCGTGACGACGCCGACGGCGCGGCCCTTCTCGACGATGACCTTGGCGACCGGCGATGCCGGGCGGATCGTCACACCTGCCCTCTCGGCCGCCGCGCGGATGGCGGCCACGACGGCGCCCATGCCGCCTTTCGGCAGCATCTGCGCGCCGGCAAGGCCGCCGATCTCGCCGGCCAGCCGGTAGTAGAGGCCGAGCAGCGAGGTCGGCGAGCGCGGCCCGAGATGGGAGCCGAGCGTCGCGTCGAAAGCGAGCAGGCCCTTCAGCCTGTCGTCCGAAAGCTGCTCGTCGAGCAGGTCGTAGACATTCATCAGCAGAACGCGCAGGAAGTCGCGCATGTCCTCCTTGCCGAGCCGCTTCAGCGCCAGCGCGGTCTGGCCGAGGCCGGTCATCTCGGCGATCGACATGCCGGCAAGATCCGGCGGCCGGCGTGACAGGAACGGCTTCAGCACGCCGGCATAGCGCAGCAACTGCGCGCGCAGGTCCTTCCAGGCGGACTGCTCAGTGGGGCTGGCGCCGGTCAGCACCTCGCCATAGGCGCCGTGCAGCACCAGCGGCCCATCCTTCGACAGCGCGACCGAAGGCACGAAATCGGCGCGCTCGACCTTGAGGCCGTGGCGCTCCAGCTCCAGCGTCTTCACCACATCGGGATGCAGGCGGTTGAGCAGGTGGGCGACCGCGGAGACACGGAAGCCGGGCGCAAATTCCTCGGTGCGGGCGGCGCCGCCGAGATCGCTGCCGGCTTCGAGCAGCAGCACCTTGCGGCCCGATTTCGCCAGCGTGGCGGCGGCAACGAGGCCGTTGTGGCCGCCGCCGATGACGATCGCATCCCAATTCACTTCAGATGACGTCATGGGCAGCGCTCATATGTGAGGTTGGCTTGGCAAGATCGCAC
>NZ_RZOJ01000516.1:0-3643 GCF_003998845.1 Mesorhizobium sp. M4A.F.Ca.ET.022.05.2.1
CCGCCGATATCTGCATGGTCACCAGCCTGCATGACGGCATGAACCTCGTCGCCAAGGAATTCGTCGCCGCGCGCGACGACGAGCAGGGGGTGCTACTGCTCAGCACCTTCGCCGGCGCATCGCGCGAATTGCTGGAAGCGCTAATCGTCAACCCTTACGACGCGGCGATGATGAGCGGGGCCCTCTTGCAGGCGCTGACCATGTCGGCCGAGGAGCAGCGCGAGCGCATGCGGCGCATGCGCGAGATCGTGCGCGACAACAATGTCTACCGCTGGGCCGGCAGCATGCTTCTGGACGCCGCGCGCCTGCGCAAGCGTGGCGAGCTCGACCGCGTCACAGCCAATGCCGAGCGGTCAGCGATTGCCGATAATGTCGTCCCCATCTTCGAACGCAGACAGGTAGCAGGACTCCGATGAATTATCAGGCAGAGCTGACACCCCGCCTCCCCGAAGGCCGATGGGCGTTGTTCCTCGATATTGACGGCACCTTGCTGGAACACGCAGCCCATCCCGACGCCGTGTCGGTCAGCAAGGAGCTTCGCTTTCTGCTGCAGGCGATCGAGCGCCGGCTGGACGGCGCGCTTGCTTTCATCACCGGCCGCTCGGTCGCGGCGGTCGACCGACTGTTCGAACCGCTGAAGCTGCGCACTGCCGGTCTCTATGGGCTGGAGCACAGACTTGTCCCGGGCGGCCCTGTCGAGGCCGCTGACGAACCGGCGGACATGGCGGCGCTCGCCGACGAGATCGAACTGGAGCTGGCGAGCCAGGCCGTCTATGTCGAGCGCAAGGGCCCGGTGCTCGCCGTCCACACTCGTGCGGCTCCCCATCTGCTTGCCCGAGCGACGGAGTTGGTCGAGGCAGCGCTGACCCGCCTGCCCAAGGGTTATCGCGTGATTGCCGGCAATGCCGGTGTCGAATTGATGCCGCTCGACGCCGCCAAGGGTGCGGCGATCCGGCGCTTCTTGCAGCTCGATCCGTTCACCGGCCGACGGCCGGTGTTTCTCGGCGATGATACCTCGGACGAAAACGGCTTCGATACAGTCAATGCCGTAGGTGGGATCTCGATCCGCGTGAAGCCGCAGGGACCAACGGCGGCGGGCTATGTCATTGCCGATGTCGCCGGCGCCATCGCCTGGCTTCAGGCCAATTTCGGCGATCTCGCCAAGGAAGCTGGCCGAGGCGATGTCCGGCGTAGTCGCAGACTATGAGCTGCTGTCGCTAATAGGCCTGGTCGTGGAAAATTGTTCGGGGGGCGCGGCCGAAAGCCGATTGTTCCTTTCGTCGGGGCCTGAAGTCTATAAAGCTTGTAGACATTAGTGCCAACCCATCCGCGGCGCCAATCGCTCCGGCGCGAGCGTCGCCGCGGAATAGGGCTGGCCGGAGGGATCAGGCGGGAAACAGGAACGCCGCCGCCGGGTCGAAAAAGACCTGCCGCCGGCTTCCCGTTGCATTGTGCGTCGCCATGGCCGAGGACGTCGGCCTGATGTCGATCTCCTGCCCGGCGACTGTGCGCGCGACGATGCGGCGGCGCTCGCCATAGAAGGCGACATCGACAATCTCGACTGCAAGCTCGGCGCTTTTCGAGTTTCTTTCCAGATGAAACGCTTCCGGGCGGACCATCAGCCTGGCCTTCTGTCCGCGATCGAAGCTGCCGTTGGCGTTTATGCCCGACAGCACCGAGCCGTCGGCAAGCCGGATGGTCGCGGCACCGCCCACGGTTTCAAGGTGCTCGGCGGCCAAAAAGTTCGAATTGCCTATGAAGCCGGCGACGAAGTCGGTGGCGGGCCTGAGATAGAGGTCCTCGCCGGTGCCGATCTGCTCGATGCGGCCGTCCCTGAACAGGGCGATCCGGTCGGACAGATGCAGCGCCTCTTCCTGATCGTGCGTGACATAGAGGATGGTGACGCCGGTCTCGCGGTGAATGCGGCGGATCTCCGCCTGGATCTCCTCGCGTAGCTTCTTGTCGAGCGCGGAGAGCGGCTCGTCCATCAGGAGGATGGGCGGATCGTAGGCCAGCGCGCGGGCGAGCGCGACGCGCTGCTGCTGGCCGCCGGAGAGCGCGCCCGGAAGCCGTTCGGCGAAACTTTCGAGCCGCACCAGGGCGAGCATGTCGGCGACCTTGCGCTTGACCTCGGGGTCGGGCCGGCGGCGGACGCGAAGCGGAAAGGCGACGTTTTCGGCGACGCTCAGATGCGGAAACAGCGTGTAGCGCTGGAACACCATGCCGATGTTGCGCTTGTGCGAGGGCACCGCAAGCAGCGACTTTCCCTGCAACCGGACATCGCCGGAGGTCGGGTCCTGGAAGCCGGCGATCGCATAGAGCGTCGTCGATTTTCCCGAGCCCGACGGGCCGAGGAAGGTCAGGAACTCGCCTTTGGGAATCTCCAGCGTCACATCATGAACGGCGACGAAGGCGCCGAAAGCCTTGCGCAATTTGCGGATCGACAGGAAAGGATCGGTCATGTCTGCAACTTTCGGCGCAAGAGTGCCGTCACCACCATGAGGGCGAGCGTGAGCGCGACCAGCAGGCTGGAGGCGGCGGCAATGACGGGGGTGAGGTCGGAGCGGAGGCTGCCCCAGATCTTGACCGGCAAGGTCTGCAAGGTGGGGCTCGCCATGAAGATCGCCACGACCACCTCGTCCCAGGAGGCGAGGAAGGAAAAGATCGCGGCGGAGAAAATGCCGATGCGGATCGACGGCAAGGTGATCCTGAGCTTGGCCTGGAGCGGGCTGGCGCCGCAGACGATGGCCGCGTCCTCGATCGACTTGTCGAAGCCTTCGAGCGCCGTGGCGATCGGGATGATGGCGAAGGGGAGCGCCAGCACGGTGTGGGCAATGACGAAGCCGACCGTGGTGCCGCCGAGGCCAAGGCGCAGGAAGAAGGCGTAGATGGCGATGGCGAAGACAACGACCGGCAGCACCATCGGCGTCAGCAGCAGGCCGCGCAGAATCTCGCGCCCACGGAACTCACCGCGAACCAGCGCGAAGGAGGCAAGCACGCCGACGGCGACGGCAAGCAGGGCCGTCAGAGCGGCGATGCGGGCGCTGGTCAGCGCCGCCTCGATCCAGGACGGGTCGGCGAACAGCTCCTGATACCATTTCAGCGTCCAGCCCGGCGGCGGGAAGGCCAGCCAGCGCGACGAGCCGAAGGAGAGCAGCACAATGAAGATGACGGGCAGCAGCAGGAAGGCGGCGACGAGCGCGGTGAAGGTCAGCAGTGCAACCTTCAGCCAGCCCAGGCGGTCGTAGTCGAGCAGCATCAGGCGCCTCCCGCGGCTCGTTTTGAGCCGACAAGGCGCAGTTGCAGCGCGTAGAGCGCCATGGTGACGACCAGAAGGATGAAGGCTGCGGCGCTGCCGAGGCCCCAGTTGAGCAGCGACTGGATCATCTGCGCGATCATTTCGGCGAGCATCATGTTCGACGTGCCGCCGAGCAGCGCCGGCGTGACGAAATAGCCGAGCGACATGACGAAGACCATCAGCCCGCCGGCGGCAATGCCAGGAAGCGAGAGCGGCAACAGGATGCGGCGAAAGGCGGCGAGCGGGCTGGCGCCGCAAAGCGCTGCCGCGCGAAGCGTCATTGGATCGATTGCGCGCAGAGTGCCGACCAGTGGCAGGATCATGAACGGCAGCATGATGTAGACC
>NZ_RZOJ01000517.1:0-3642 GCF_003998845.1 Mesorhizobium sp. M4A.F.Ca.ET.022.05.2.1
GCCCAGGGCAAGCCGAAGCTGAAGACCGACGAGCAGGCGCAGGGCAAGGCCGGCACAACGACCGAGCAGAAGGCCCAGGGCACAAGTGGCACGACGACTGAGCAGAACGCCCAGGGCACGACCTCGACCCAGACCGACCAGGGCTCGACCGCATCGATCACCAATGTGACCGTCGAGCAGAAGACCGAGATCACCAATGTGATCCGCGAGACGAAAATCTCGCCGGTCGCGAGCGTCGATTTCGACATTTCCGTCGGCGTCGAGGTGCCGCGGCACAAGGTGCGACTGCACCGCCTGCCGCCGCGCATCGTCAAGATCGTTCCGGCCTACGAAACCTATGAATATTTCGTGCTGGCCGATGGCAGGATCGTCATCGTCGATCCTGACACGCTGAAGATCGTCATCATCCTGACCTGACGTTCACGAGCGTCACCAGGCCCGCCGCGCCGCATTGGCATGGCGGGCCTCTCTCGTTCGCGATCCAAAACAAACCGGAAAAAGGCCGCGGCCGGCGCGACGTTAATCCGGCGGCAATCCTTTCATATTAGCGTGGCCGCATATTCCGGGGATTGCTGAGGGGGTCAGCGGCCGATGGCGATGGTATCACGTGGCGCGGCTGGCGCGTTGAAAGCAGACGTGCCGGCAAGCCGGGGCACGGCGGGCCTCGCCGAAGCGATCGGCCGGATGGCGCAGCTGATCGAGCATTCGCGGGAGCGGATCCGGCTGCTCGAGGCGGTGATCGAGAATTTCCCCGGCGGCGTCTCGCTGTTCGACCAGGATCTCAACATGGTCATCTGCAACCAGCGGCAGCGGACCCTGCTCGACTATCCGGACGACCTCTTCGCCAATGGCTATCCGTCGATGGAGATGCTGTTTCGCTTCAACGCCGAGCGTGGCGAGTACGGGCCGGGCGAAGTCGAACTGCACGTCGCGCGCCGGCTGGCGCTGGTCAGGCAGCGCGAGGCGCATGTCTATGAACGGACCCGCCCTAACGGAACCGTCGTCGAGGTGCGCGGCATGCCGATCGAGGGCGGCGGCTTCGTCACCACTTATTTCGACGTCACAGAGCAGCGCCGCGACCAGGCGACGATCGCCCACATGGCGCATCACGACGCGCTGACCGACCTGCCCAACCGCATGCTGTTTTCCGATCGGCTGCAGAGCGCGGTGGCGCTTGCCAGGCGCGGCGCGCTGATGGCCGTGCATTATCTCGACCTCGACAAGTTCAAGCCGGTCAATGACGGCTTCGGCCACAAGGCCGGCGACAGGCTGCTGATCGACGCGGCCACCCGTTTGCGCGGCGCGGTGCGCGACCACGACACGGTGGCGCGGCTCGGCGGCGACGAATTCGCCATCGTCCAGACAGGCATTGCCGCAAAGGGCGACGCGGCAGCGCTTGCCTCGCGCATCATCGATCGCTTCCGGGAACCCTTCACGGTGGCCGGCAAGCCGCACGTCCTCGGGCTCAGCGTCGGCATCGCGCTAGGGCCTGGCGATGGCGTGAGCTCCGACGAGCTGCTGCAGAAGGCCGATATGGCGCTCTACCGCAGCAAGTCCGGCGGACGCGGGAAATTCCACTTCTTCGAGGCTTGAAAAGCGGGCCGCGTTTCGACGGCAAAACAGGCTTCCCCAAACATTCGCAAATGCTAATATGGCTGTGCGCGGGGACAACACCCAATCTTCGCGTGGGAGCGTCGGCGGAGTCTCCATAGAGCTGCCTCGGCCGGCGCTCCGTCTCGCGTGCCGCCTCGCAGGCACGATCTCGTCGGGAGAAACAACGGCCGCGGCGGAGACGCTTCCGCACGCCCCCCGACCGCAATGGGAGGAAATCATGTCGCATTACGTCATACTCGTGAACTTCACCGAGCAGGGCGCCAAATCCATCAAGGATACGGTGAAACGGGCGGAGGCATTCAAGGCGATGGCCGCTGACAGCGGAGTGAAGGTGAACTCGCTACTGTGGACGCTCGGCCAGCACGACGTGGTGGCCACCGTCGAAGCCAATGACGACATAGCCGCCACCGCCCTCAGCCTCTCCGTGGCATCGCTCGGCAATGTGCGCACCCAGACGCTGAAGGCCTTCGACGCCGCCGACATGGCGAAGATCCTCGGCAAGATGGCCGTCTGACGGCAAGCAGCCCGGCGCGAGGCGTCACGCCGGGCATGCCCGAGCCCGGAGCCGCCGGCTCGCGTCAATCGCCGGTGGAAGTGGGCAAGACAACTCTTGCATGCAACGCCGCAAGGCCCTAAGTCCTAAGACGTAGGTCGCAGATCACAAGCCGAAAGGCAGATGAGAGCGCGGCACTGGTGCCAACTTGCGACCATGCGTGAAAGGTGCAACGCTCTAATAGGGTAGAGACATGGGCGGGCATTCCGGGCGTTGCAGTCCGGAGTGTTCGATCGGGCAAATGTATTTTCCGCAGTTCCTTGTGGGAATGTCGGTCACGCTTCTCGTGGTCCTTGGATGGACCTACGCGGAGACGGGATCGCTTTGGCAATCGCTGGGCTGGGCCTTCGTCGCCGCTTTGCTGCTGCAGGTGGGCTATTTCGTCGCCGTGCTGGCGATCATCTACGGCCGCGGCTCTTCAGTCGCCAAGACCAGCGACAGTTCGCTTCCGGCCAAGATGCCTGGCCCCTTCAAGCGCGATGGCATCCTCTTCAGCCTGCTGTCGCGGCTGCTCTAGGCGCCCGGCGATTGGCGGCAGCCGAGGCGACAGCCAATCCCCCTTGTGAGGGAGATTGGCAACTCCGCCGTTGGCGTCAGTTCCTCAGCGAGGCGCCGACTGCAGGCCTGAGGCGGCCGGCACCGGTTCGGATGAGAACACCACCACGGCGAAAATCAGAATCGCGGCGGCGACGATCAGCGAGCCGCCGGCCACCACCGGCTCCAGTGCCGGATTGCCGTGCAGCATCAGGTAGAGCGCGGGCATCATGATCACCAGGCCGAGCGTGTAGAGGCCGTAGTGGATCATGGCGATGCGGCGGGCCGCCTTGGCCGGATTGAGCGCGTAATAGCCGCCGAACAGTGCCGACGTAACCCAGCCGAGAAGGTTGATGTGGGCGTGCGCGGGAAACGCGCCATGGTCGCCCGAGATGGCCATTTCCAGGCCGGCGGCGACGCCCAACATGAGAAACACGATGGCGGTCTTGAAGAAGAGTTCCGAAACCCGTGGCATGTTGTTGTCCTCCCAATGCCTTTTGATCCCCTATACGCTGGAGACTACATTGGGAGAGAAAGATTTGCCATGCCGAACATGGGCTTAGCGGTGGTTTTCCCCGTTGCGATGAATGGAAGCGAATAGCGAACAGGGAGTAGCGAATAAGGACGAGCGAGTAGTGAGTAGCCAGCAGTGAATGGTCGGTGCCGCGGTATGCAGCACCCCCATTTGCTATTGCTACTCCCTACTCACTCTTCCCTACTTACTCATTCCGTCGTTTCCGTTTCCTCTTCGGCCGGATCGGAGGTCGTGTCATCGGTCGTCGCCGCGGCGGCGTCCTGCTCCGCCAGCTTGGCGGCTACCTGGTCGATCTTGTCGTCGAGCACGCCCGTGGCCCACTCTGTGACCTCGTCGTCGACCGGCTTGTTGGCCATCTCGGCAAGCGCCGCGTCGGGCGCTGGGAGTTCGGCAGCGGCTTCGTCGG
>NZ_RZOJ01000518.1:0-3607 GCF_003998845.1 Mesorhizobium sp. M4A.F.Ca.ET.022.05.2.1
CGCATAGACGTCGAACGGTCGCCTGCCGTCGGCGGCGCGGGCCGGCAGCGGGCCGGTGTCGCTGGCTTCGATCAACGCCTTGTCGGGGATATGCGCGATCTTCAGGTTCTGGCCGATCGCGGAAGGATCGCGGATGACGATGGCCGCCTTGGGCGGGCCGTCGCCTTCCTCGGTCTGGACATGGATGATCTGCGGTCCGCCGGCCTTGGGCGTTTCGACCTTGGGTGCCGCCGTCGCCGCCTCCGCGGTGGGTGCCGGGGCAGGCGTTGCGGCCGGGGCCGGCGCCACCTTCGGCGTCGACACCGCGACCTCTTGCGGCTTGCGGAACGGTTTTTCGCGCAACGCGATCGCGCCGGAGACGCCGATCACCGCAAGCACGGCGAGCGTCGCCGCGACCGCGCCGGTGCTGATGCCGCGCGACGCAACACGCTGCGGCCTGAGAGCCTGCCCGAGTGGTCGCTCTATGTCCTTGCCGATGTCCACCAAGCCGCAACCCCGATGCATTGGGACCGGCAGGTGGGTCACCTCCCGGAACGCCAACGCCAATCCAAGCCTTCTCGGCGCCTGCCACGCCTCGGGCGCGGCGCGCCAGCCGCGTCCCCGAATCAAACTGCCGGAACCTCGCGGTCCCGGCAGCATCGCATTGCTTCGATCAGGCGGCCAGACCTCTTGGTCTGGTCCGCCGAATCCTTACTGGTTGAGCACGGCCTTCTGCGGATTCGGCGGGAACGCCGGATCGGTCTTCTGGCCGCGCAAAAGCTGCTCGGCATAGATCAGCTGCAAGTCGTCCTTCGGATCCGGCGGCACATAGGCAGCCGAGCCGGAGCCGGTCGAGCTCTCGTCGGCGCCCTTGATATGGCCCTTGAGGTCCGATTCGCCGCGCGTCAGGTCCCGGCCCTGCAGGTCCGCCGGCAGCGGCTGCTCGACCTTTATGTCAGGCGTGATGCCCTTGCCCTGGATCGACTTGCCGGACGGGGTGTAATAGAGCGCCGTCGTCAGCCTGAGCGCGCCGTTCTCGCCGAGCGGGATGATGGTCTGCACCGAGCCCTTGCCGAAGGACTGCGTGCCGACCACGGTGGCGCGGCGCAGGTCCTGTAGCGCGCCGGCGACGATTTCCGACGCGCTCGCCGAACCGCCATTGACCAGCACGATCAGCGGTTTGCCGCCGATGTCGTCGCCCGCCCTCGCGTCGAAGCGGGTGACGTCCTTCGGATCGCGGCCGCGCGTCGAGACGATCTCGCCGCGGTCGAGGAAGGCATCCGACACGCTCACCGCCTGGTCGAGCAGGCCGCCCGGATTGAGGCGCAGATCGAGCACATAGCCCTTGAGCTTGTCGGCCGGCACCTGCTTCTTGATGGTGTCGATGGCGTTCTCGAGATCGTCATAGGTCTTCTCGGTGAACGAGGTGATCTTCATGTAGCCGACGTCGTTCTCGACCCGGAACTTGACCGCCTTGACCTTGATGATGTCGCGCACCACCGTCAGCTCGATCGGCTTGTCGGCGCCCTGGCGCAGGATGGTCAGCTTGATCGGCGTGTTGACCGGTCCGCGCATCTTCTCGACGGCGTCGTTGAGGGTCAGGCCGCGCACCTCCTCGCCGTCGATCTTGGCGATGTAGTCGCCTGCCAGCACGCCGGCCTTGGCGGCCGGCGTGTCGTCGATCGGCGTGATCACCTTGACCAAGTCGTTCTCCATGGTGACCTCGATGCCGAGGCCGCCGAACTCGCCCTTGGTCTGCACGCGCATGTCCTGCGCCTGCTCGGCGTTCATGTAGGACGAGTGCGGATCAAGCGAGGCCAGCATGCCGTTGATGGCGTTCTCGACCAGCGACTTGTCGTCCGGCGGCGTCACATATTGCGCCCGCACACGCTCGAAAATATCGCCGAAGATCGCCAGCTGCTTGTAAGTCTCGGAGCCCGCAGCGTTCGCCGTCGAGCCTGGCGCGCCGTAGACCAGACTCATCGCTGACGCGCCCATCAGCGCGCCGGCGAACAGAAGCGAAAGTTTCCGCATCATTTCACGTCCTTCCAGAAAAACGGTCCGCCCACCATGGGGTCGGATCGACGGGTTTCCCATCCTTGCGGAACTCGACATAGAGCTCCGGCGTGGCATTTCCATTCTGCGAAGCCGAGGTGCTCGCCACCCGGGCCTCTCCCATCGCGCCGACCGGTTCTCCTGCGAGCACCGACTGGCCAGTCGCGACACTGATTCTGCTCATCCCAGCCAGGACGACATGATACCCGTCGCCGGCATTGAGGATCAAGAGTTGACCATAAGAGCGAAACGGCCCCGCATAAAGCACATTTCCATCCGCCGGCGCGGTGACGATGGCTCCCGATTGTGTCGCAACCATGTCGCCCTGCATCACCGCGCCGTTACCGTCATCGGCCCCGAAGCGCCGCTTGATCTTGCCGGTGACCGGCAGCGCGATCTGTCCCTGCAGCGCCGAGAACGGCGCCGCGGCCGTGAGTCGGTTGCCTTCCGGCACCGGCAGCGAAGCGAGTTCCGTCGAGGCCGGCGCCCCGTTCGGTGCCGCCTGGTCGACATCAGCCGATTTCCGCTCGGCCGCCTTGGCCTGGTCCGCCGCCTTGCGTGTTTTGTCTGCTTCAAGCGAGGCGATGAGCTCCTTCAGGCTGCCCGCCCTGGCGGCCAGCGCCTGCGAGCGCTGCTTCTCGGCGGCGATCTCCGTCTCGGTGTCGGCCTGAAGCCTCTGCTTGGCCTCGAGCAGCATGCTCAGCCGCTTCTTTTCGGCCGTCTGTTCGCCGACCGCCGTGGTCAGCCGTGCCCGCTCGGCCTCGATCGAGGCCGTCACCCGCGTCTGCTCCTTGAGGTCGGCAAGCAGCATTTCGGTCTGCTCGCGCAATTCCGGGACCACCGCGCCGAGCAGGATGGCGCTGCGCACCGACGACAGCGCATCCTCCGGTTTGACCAGGATCGCCGGAGGCGGATTGAGTCCCATGCGCTGCAGCGCGCCCAGCACTTCGGCCAGCACGTCGCGTCGCGCCGCCAGCGAGGCACGGATCTTCTGCTCTTCCCCTTTCAGCCCTTCCAGCTTGGCGCCGATATCCTCGATGTCCTGACCGAGCTTCTGCTCGGTCATCGCCGACTGGATCAGCGCCGCTGTGATCGAGGCATGATCCTTCTTGACCGCCGCTATGTCGGCAGCGAGCTTGGCCAGCCGCTCGGAAGAAAGCGTGATTTCCTTCGAGACCTGCTCATATTCGGCCCGGCTCTGGTCGGGATCGGGCGCCGGGTCGAGCGTGTTCTCGGCCATCACGGGGCCCAGCGACAGCACGATCGCGGCCGCGGTCAAACCACAGCGCGCGCGCCAGGAGCTCGTTTTCGATTTCCAGCCTTCAGACATCAGGCGTCGACTCTAACTGCGGCTTCGTTAACGAACCATCAACCATGTTCGGCGACCGCGGGCAGCCTTGTCCCGCAATGGGGCGAAAATCCGGGCGGGCCCGCGCCGATCCACAGCCTTCGCTCTACGAACGATGGTAGGGGTGCCCGGAAAGGATAGTGGCCGCCCGATAGAGCTGTTCGCCCAGCATCACCCGCACCAGCTGGTGCGGCCAAGTCAGCGCCCCGAAGGACAGAACCAGAT
>NZ_RZOJ01000519.1:0-3597 GCF_003998845.1 Mesorhizobium sp. M4A.F.Ca.ET.022.05.2.1
CGGTGTGACCCTTGATGCGCTTGACCGCCGCCGCCACCTTGGCGGTGTCGGCGAGCGCGGAGCCGGTGATGCCGGTCATCGAGACGTAATAGACGAAGCCGGAGGTGTTCTCCAACACCTTGGGCAGGCGCCTGTCGTCGGTGGTCGGCGTCGCCAGGCGGATGAAGTTGATGCCGGCTTTCAGCGCCGGGATGCAGAGTTCCTCGTCCATTTCCGGCGGCAGGTCGACGACGATCAGCCCGTCGATGCCGCTCGCCTTGGCGTCGGCGAGGAAGCGCTCGACGCCGTAGATGTAGATCGGGTTGTAGTAGCCCATCAGCACGATCGGCGTCTCATTGTCGCTCGCGCGGAATTCCGACGCCATCCTCAGCGTCTTGACCAGCGTCTGGCCGCCCTTGAGGGCTCTCAGGCCCGCCGCCTGGATGGCCGGACCGTCGGCCATTGGATCGGAAAACGGCATGCCGAGCTCGATGACGTCGCTGCCTGCTCCGGGCAGCGCCTTCATGATGGCGAGGGAAGTGTCGTAGTCGGGGTCGCCGCCCATGAAATAGGTGACGAGCGCCGGGCGGCCCTCGGCTTTCAACTTGGCCATGCGGCGGTCGATACGGGTCGTCATGTTCAGATCTCCATGCCCAGCATGTTGGCCACCGTGTGCACGTCCTTGTCGCCGCGGCCGGACAGGTTGACGATGACGATCTGGTCCTTGTCCATGGCCGGCACAATCTTCATCGCATGGGCGATGGCATGGGCCGATTCCAACGCCGGGATGATGCCTTCGACGCGCGTCGTCAGTTGGAAGGCTTCCAACGCCTCGTCGTCGAGGATTGGCACATATTCGACGCGGCCAGAGTCGCGCAGCCAGGAATGCTCCGGCCCAACGCCCGGATAGTCGAGACCGGCCGAGATCGAATGGCCGTCCATGATCTGGCCATCCGAATTTTGCAGAAGATAGGTGCGGTTGCCATGCAGCACGCCGGGCGCGCCGGCGTTCATCGAGGCGCAATGCTCGACGCCGTCGAGGCCGCGCCCGCCGGCCTCGATGCCGATGATGCGGACGTCCTTGTCGTCGAGGAAAGGGTGGAACAGGCCGATGGCGTTGGAGCCACCGCCGACGGCGGCGATGATCGTGTCGGGCAGCCGGCCTTCCTGTTCAAGGATCTGGGCGCGGGCTTCCGTGCCGATCACGGACTGGAAGTCGCGCACCAGCTCCGGATAGGGATGCGGGCCGGCCGCGGTGCCGATCAGGTAATAGGTGTCCTCGACATTGGTCACCCAATCACGCAGCGCCTCATTCATGGCGTCCTTCAGCGTGCCGTGACCGGCGGTGACCGGCCGCACCTCGGCGCCGAGCAGCTTCATGCGAAAGACGTTGGGGCTCTGGCGGGCGACGTCGGTGGCGCCCATGTAGACGACGCACGGATAGCCGAAGCGCGCCGCGACTGTGGCGGAGGCAACGCCATGCTGGCCGGCGCCAGTCTCGGCAATGATGCGCTTCTTGCCCATGCGCTTGGCAAGCAGGATCTGGCCGAGGCAATTGTTGATCTTGTGCGAGCCGGTGTGGTTCAAATCCTCGCGCTTGAAATAGACCTTGGCGCCGCCGAGATGTTTCGTGAGGCCTTCGGCGAAATAGAGCTTTGACGGCCGCCCGGCATAGTAGGTCGACAGGGCGGTCAGCTCGGCCCTGAACTCCGGATCATTCTTGGCCTCGTTCCAGTGTCGTTCGAGGTCGAGGATCAGCGGCATCAGCGTCTCGGCGACGAAGCGGCCGCCGAAGATGCCGAACATGCCCTGCTCGTCGGGCCCGGTGCGGAAGGAATTGGGCATAGCCGGCTTGTTCATCGCCGATCTCCTGATTCAAGAATTGCTCAGGCGGCGCGGTCGTCGCTGCGCGGCCCTGACGGCCCGGAAAAACTGCTCGATCAGCGCCGGTTCCTTGACGCCCGGGGCGCTCTCCACCCCCGACGAAATGTCGATACCGGGTGGATTGGCTGATCTCAGGGCATCGCCGATGTTGGCGGCGTTGAGCCCACCGGAAAGCATGTAATCGACGCCGGCGTCAAGGCCGGCAAGGATATGCCAGTCGAAGGCGACGCCGTTGCCGCCCGGCAATTCGGAACCTTTCGGCGGCTTGGCGTCGAACAGGAAGCGGTCGGCGATGCCGACGAACGGTTTTATCCGCTCCAGATCGGCCCCTTCGCTGATCGACAATGCCTTCATCACCGGCAGGCCATTGCGGGCTTTCACCTCGGCCACCCGCTCGGGCGTTTCGGTGCCATGCAGCTGCAGCATATCAGGCTGCATCCTGGCGACGATCTCATCCAGGAACGCATCACCGGCGTCGACGGTCACGGCAACCGCCAGGGCCTTGCCGCGCGCCGCCTCGCGCAGACGGCCAGCGTCGGCGGGCTCGATATAGCGAGGGCTCTTGGCGAAAAAGATGAAGCCGACATGGCTGGCGCCGCCAGCCAGCGCCGCGGCCATTGCCTCGTCGGTCTTCAACCCGCAGATCTTGATGTCGAGCGCCATGGCGCGGGGCTTGGCACGAAACGGCCGAAGAGTCGAGAAAAAGCATGCTGTTGCCGCCACCGCGGAAAGCACTACCTTTCAAAGAGGGACAACAGGCGGGAGCAGACAATCATGGCCGACCAGACCGTTGCCGAACTCAGGCAGAAGATCGCGCAAGCGCGCGAGGTGATCTCGCATCTGATGGACAAGGCCGCCTTCAACGGCGCCGAGGCGCACCGTGCGCTGGATTATTTCGGTGGTGACGCCTTCGACCGCAATTTCCTGCCGTGGCCACAACATGGCGCCGAGGGGTTGCGACCGGAGGAACTGAACGCGGCGAATGATGACTGAGCGGCCGGCCCAAGGCCGCCCGCAGCGTCAATCGAAAACAATCGCCTGCAGGGCGCCGCCGTTGCGCTTCAGCCAGTCCTTGCAGCGGTCGGTGTCGGGGCAGAGCTTTTCGCACAGTTTCCAGAATTTCGGGCCGTGGTTCATCTCTTTCAGATGCGCCACCTCATGCGCGACGAGGTAGTTTATCACCGGCGCCGGCGCCATCATGATGCGCCAGGAGAAGGATAGATTGCCTTCCGAGGTGCACGAGCCCCAGCGGCTGGAGGTGTCCTTGAAGCGGATCGCCTTGGCGCGCTTGCCGAGCGCTTCGGTGTGTTTGACCACCAGCTTCTCGATCTCGCGCTTGGCCTCGCGCTTCAGATAATCGGCGATGCGGCGCGGCAGGTGCACGCGCTCGCCATGCACGATGAGCAGCGGGCCGCGCTCGTCGCGCGAGATGGTGACGGTGCCACGCTTGGACGGATCATGGACGATGCGATGCGCCACGCCGCGCACCGGAATCTTGATGCCCGGCCGTACCTGCGGCCTTGTCGGCACCTTGGCCAGCCGCTGCTCCAGCCAGTCCTGATGGCGATCCAGGAATTTCTCCACCTCGCCGCGGCGCAGGCCCGGCGGCACGGTGATGCGCAGGCCCTGGCCGCCGGAATCGATGCGCAGCGTCAACCGGCGCGCCCTGTGGTTCTCGACGATCTTGAGCGGCAGCGTGCGACCGGCGACTTTATGCTCGCGCTCGACTACAGG